>NZ_JAJDMK010000041.1:0-20625 GCF_020593575.1 Holdemanella sp. DFI.5.55 | reverse complement strand
GACAATAGTTGGGCTTGCCCCTGCGAAGATAGCTAGCTGCCGGGTCCTTTTTTTTACACAAATGCAGTTGTTTGTCTGCTTTTTTTTTATGCGTATCTAGCGTATAATACAAATATGCATAAAATTTTGAAATATTGTAAATCAAAACCTATCTATATTATCTTAGCTGTATTACTCCAATTTTTTACATTGTTCTTTTTGGTGAGCTATTTTAGTCAAAAATTCTTTATTGTTTACTATATCTTGATTATATTTAGTCTATGCGTCTGTATGCATATCATCAATCGTGATTCGGATTCCAGTTCTAAATTATTATGGGTTTTATTGATTATGTCTTTTCCAATCTTTGGTGGCGTTGTTTACTTATTACTTGGAAATCGTAAGATTCCAAAGGCTTTAATGATCAAAGATAGACAGGCATATTCAGACTATAAAAAGTATGCTCTTCAAAACATTGAAATTTTAAGTGATCTTCATGAAGATGACTATGTCTTAGATAAAATGACATCCATGGCATGGACAAATGGATATTTTCCTGTTTATGACAATTGTTTGTTAACTTATTTTCCTTCTGGTGAAGAACAATATCAGGCTTTTATTCAAGAATTAATTAAAGCAGAAGATTTTATCTTTATGGAATTCTTTATTATCAATAAAGGAGTTATGTGGAATACCATTCTACAGATCTTAATGGATAAAGCCGCTATGGGGGTAGATGTTCGTGTTATTTATGATGATATGGGATCTTTGACCTATTTACCTAGAGATTATGCGAAATGCTTGAATGCGCGTGGCATTAAAACACATGCATTTAATCCATTACGACCTCAACTGGCTATGGCAATGAATAATCGAGATCATAGAAAAATTCTAGTCATTGATGGTAAGGTGGCTTTTACAGGAGGTTGCAACATTTCCGATGAATATATCAATACGAAAAAACGCTTTGGCTATTGGAAAGATATGGGTTGTATGATCAAGGGGGCTGGTGTTGAAATGTTTACCATTTCATTCTTACAAATCTGGAACTATCAAGCCAGTGAATATACATCGTATTCACATTTTATTCAAAATCGTGAAGTCTTTTCATCATTAAAGAATCCTGGATATATCATTCCATTCTCGGATTCTCCAACGGATGAGAATAACACAAGTTTAAATATGCATTTGAATATGCTTGGCTGTGCCAAAGACTATTGTTGGATCACAACGCCATATTTAATTTTGGATTCAGAAATGATTTCATCTCTAAAACTCGCTGTATCCAATGGTGTAGATGTACGAATTGTTGTTCCTGGAATTCCGGATAAAAAGATGGTGTATGAAGTCACAAAAGCCAACTTTGATACATTGATCAAAGCAGGTGTTAAAATTTACGAATATACACCCGGATTTATTCATGGCAAAGTTTGCATCATTGATGATTCAAGTGCTTTAGTAGGTACAGTGAATATGGATTTTAGATCGTATTATCAACATTATGAATGTGGTGTATGGATGCATGAAATTGCTTGTTTGACAGATATAAAAAATGACTTTGAAGAAATATTTAAAGTCTCGCATGAAGTTTCATTAGAGGAATGTGTAAACACAAATCCAGCTGTGAAAGTATATCGAAATATATTAAAGGTATTTAGTCCTATCATGTAGGAATAAATACCTTTTTTTCTATTTATGAATCATTTTTTCGGGTTGCACATACAAATCGAATTCTTCACTTGTCAAATAACCCAAATCTAAAATGGCTTCTTTTAAAGTTAAGTTATTTTTGAAGGCATGTTGGCTTGCATGTCCTGCTTTCTCATAGCCAATCACTGGATTTAAACAAGTGACTAACATTAATGAGTTAAGTAAGTTTTTATCCATAGTTTCTTTATTGGCCTTTAAACCATCTAAACAATGGATGGTGAATGAGTGAATCGCATCACTTAATAATTGAATGCTCTGATCCATATTGTAGGCTATCAATGGCATAAAGACATTTAATTCAAAGTTTCCTTGGCTTGCCCCAATACCAATCGCCGTATCATTTCCCATGACCTGTACGGCAACCATAGTTAAGGCTTCACATTGAGTTGGATTGACTTTACCTGGCATAATACTAGATCCTGGCTCATTGCTAGGAATATCAATTTCATGAATGCCACTTCTTGGTCCGCTCGCAAGCCATCTTATGTCATTCGCAATCTTCATGCAGTTAGAGGCAAGACCTTTTAAAGCTCCACTTGTATATACCATGGCATCTTTACTTGTTAGAGCATGGAATTTGTTTGGATCTGGTACAAAAGGAAGATGTGTCTTTTCAGAAATGATCTTTGTGACGACTTCATCAAACCCTTCTGGACAGTTGATGCCTGTACCTACAGCGGTTGCACCACAAGCTAGTTCATACACATATTTTAAGCTATCAATAATTTGAGCTTTACTATGCTCAATCATAGAACGGTATCCACTTAATTCTTGTGAGAAATATAATGGTGTGGCATCTTGAAGATGAGTTCTACCAATTTTAATAATGCCTTCGTTTTCTTCTTCTAGTTTTTTGATTTGATTAATCATTAAATCCAATTGTGGAAGTAGCTCAGCATTGATTTTTTGTGCCACCATGATATGTAACGCAGCCGGGAACGTATCATTTGAACTTTGGGATGCATTAACCGTATCGTTTGGATGGAGAATATTTTCCTTTGCGTATTCATTTCCTAACATGGAAATGACTTCATTGGCATTCATATTGGTTTGTGTTCCAGAACCTGTTTGCCAAACATGTAAAGGGAACTGGTCTAAATATTGTCCGTCTTCGATTCTTTGACATATTTCGATAATGGCTTCACATTGTTTTTCAGTAATTTTATTGAAATGAAGGTTGGCTTTGGCACACGCTTCTTTCAATATCGCAAAACTATGAATCAAAGAGGCAGGCATTAATTCCTGTCCAATCTTAAAATTCTCTAAACTTCTTTGGGTTTGGGATTTCCAATATTTGTCAGCTTCGACTTTGATTTGTCCTAAGCAATCTTCTTCTATACGATATGTACTCATTTTGTTCACCTCTATGAAGTAGTTTAACATTTTTTTTAAAAATTGTCTGTATACATGTTACAATAGATACGTAAAATAAAAGGAAATGAGGAATACTACATATGCGAATGAAGGAGCCATATGAAGCTTATTTAGATGATTACAATTGTTTGGATGTTTATATGTCCAAAAATTTTTTTGGTGGAAAAAGTCGTATTTTCCATATGAAAGATACAAAGGATCGTATTATTCCGTTGACGATTCAGTCTCAAAGTGATCTATATAATGGATATACGCATTATTCATTGTCATTAAACGGGAACTTGGAAATTGGTCAAGAATATACTGTGTATGATGAACATTGTAAAACTTGTGTTGCCAAATACTCTCATATTGTTAAAACAGAGCGTTTTGCGAAAGAGTACATGTATGAAAAAGAGGATCTAGGAGTTACATATACACCGGAAAAGACAACCTTTAAAGTGTGGGCACCTACAGCTCTTGCCGTACATGTAGGATATGTCTTAAACGGAAAAAAGATTGTTGAATCGATGGTTCGGCAGGATAAAGGGGTTTTCTCGCTTACTGTCAATAAAGATTTAAATGGAGTTCACTATTCTTACTTAGTACGTGTGAATGGAGAATATAAAGGGGTAACAGATCCTTATACTTGTTTTAGTGGTCCGAATGGCCAATATAGTGTGATTGTAGATCCTAAGAGTTTAAAACTACCAAAAAAAATCAAATTGAAGCCAATGGATAGTGAATGCGATGCGATTATATATGAGGCAAGTATTCGTGATATGACAAGTCAAACTGGAATTGGAGTGAGTCATCCAAAAAAATTTGTGGGCTTTACGGAAGAAAATGAAATCACAAAAGCACACAATACAGGTTTTAGTTATTTAAAATCATTAGGTGTGACACACGTACAATTGATGCCTGTATTTGACTTTGGCAGTGTGGATGAAGTGTATCCTAATATTTTCTATAACTGGGGCTATGATCCTGTACAATATCGTTGTTTGGAAGGGGCCTATTCACTAGATCCAAAGAATGCGAAGTTACGTATCGAGGAGTTTGCGAATTTGGTACATGATTGCCACAAGGCAGGCATTCGAGTGAATTTGGATTTAGTGTTTAATCATGTGTATGTCAAAGAAAATTTTGCGTTAGAAAATATGGTGCCAGATTATTATTTCTTAATGAATCGTGAAGGTGAATTTTCGAATGGAAGTTTCTGTGGCAATGATATCGACACACAACCATATATGGCGCGTAAATATTTTTTAGAAACTTGTAAGAAGATCATTGAGTTATTTGATGTGGATGGTTTCCGTTTTGATCTAATGGGAATTCTAGATTATAACTTAATGAATGAGATTAGTGAAGAATGTAAAAAATTGAAACCAGATTTTATGATTTATGGGGAAGGCTGGAATATGCCAAGCTTTGTGGCGGAAGAGATTCGTGCTTCGCAACTGAATCAAGCTAAGATGCCACATGTTGGTCATTTCTCGGATCGTTTCCGTGAAGTTGTTCGTGGATCGAATGATGAGCTTTCACGAAAAGGCTTTGCGTCAGGACAAGCCGATTTATTCTATCAAGTAAAATGTGTAATGGCCGCAAGCTGTATGGACCATGTGTTTGATAGTCCAGCGAAAGTCATTAACTATGTAGAGTGTCATGATAATCATACGTTATGGGATAAAAACAGAGTATGTTGTCATGGGGAGAGTCGTGATTTAAGAGAAAAACGACAGATCATGGCCAATGCGATGGTATTACTTGCACAAGGGGTTCCATTTATTCATTGTGGTCAAGAGTTTGGTCGCACTAAACAAGGTTTAGGGAATACATACAATCGTTCGGATAACTACAATCGTGTTGATTATCAAAGAAGGGATCACCATATTGAAATTGTAGAGCGTACAAAGGAATTGATCCAGCTTCGTAAAGAACATCCTTGTTTTAGATTGAGTACGGTTGAAGACATTGAAAAAGGTGTTCAATTTGATTCGATCTATGATCAAGTCTTAGTCTATTCTTGTCAAAAAGGGGATGATCATTGTGTAGCTTTCTTTAATCCAACTAACATTCCTTATGATTATCATTTGGACCAAGAAGCTAGAGTCTTGTTTGATGATGGAAATAGCAATGCGTTAGAAGCACAGGATATTCATATTGCATCATTTAGTGTCGTCGTTTGTCAATTTGGCTTGACGGCGTAGAACTCAAAACATATAATATAGGTTAAATTGAGAAGGAGATAAACAATGGCAAAATTTTTTGAAGAACCATCTAGAACGTTCAGTGAGTATTTATTGATTCCTGGTTACACAGGTCCGGATTGTACACCGGATAATGTGAGTTTGAAAGCGCCTTTAGTAAAATTCAAAAAAGGTGAAGAACCTGCACTATCTTTAAATATTCCAATGGTAAGTGCTGTAATGCAGGCTGTTAGTGGTGAAGAAATGGCTTGTGCACTTGCACGTGAGGGTGGAGTAAGTTTTATTTACGGTAGTCAAACAATTGAGTCTCAGGCCGCTATGGTTCGTAAAGTAAAATCGACTAAGGCTGGATTTGTTGGCAGCGATTCAAATATTAGCCCTGAAGCAACATTAGAGGATGTAATTGCTCTTCGTACTAAGACAGGACACTCAACAATGGCTGTTACTGACAATGGTCAAGCGGATGGTAAATTAGTAGGTATCGTAACAAGTCGTGATTATCGCGAAAGTCGTATGGATCATTCAATTTTGGTTAAGGAATTTATGACACCATTTGAAAAATTGATCGTCGGAGATGAAGATATTACATTGTCTGAGGCAAACGATTTAATCTGGGAACACAAATTAAATCAGTTGCCTATCGTTGATAAAGAACAACACTTAAAGGCATTCGTGTTCAGAAAAGACTATGAATCACACAAAGATAATCCAAATGAATTATTGGATGATAAAAAGCGCTACGTTGTAGGTGCTGGGATCAATACACGTGACTATGCGACTCGTGTACCTGCTTTAGTAGAAGCTGGTGTAGATGTTTTATGTATTGATTCAAGTGAAGGGTATTCTGCATGGCAAGCTGAAACAATTAAATGGATCCGTGAACACTATGGTGACAGCGTGAAAGTTGGAGCTGGTAACGTTGTAGATGGAGATGGTTTCCGTTTCTTAGCGGATGCAGGAGCTGACTTTATTAAGATTGGAATCGGTGGAGGTTCTATCTGTATCACTCGTGAACAAAAAGGTATTGGTCGTGGACAAGCTACAGCTACAATTGATGTTGCGAAAGCTCGTGATGAATACTTTGAGGAAACTGGAATCTATGTTCCAATTTGTTCAGATGGTGGTATTGTACATGATTACCACATCACACTAGCATTGGCATTTGGTGCTGACTTTGTTATGTTGGGTCGTTACTTTGCACGTTTCAAAGAAGCTCCAAATAAGATTGTAAGTGTAAATGGAAATTACATGAAGGAGTACTGGGGTGAAGGTAGTGCTCGTGCTCGTAACTGGCAAAGATATGATGTTGGTGGAGACAAGAAAATGTCTTTCGTAGAAGGTGTTGATTCGTATGTTCCTTATGCAGGTAGCTTAAGAGATAATGTAGGTCTATCTTTGTCTAAGATTCGTCATACAATGTGTAACTGTGGATGCTTAACAATACCTGAACTTCAAAAAGATGCCAAGGTTACATTAGTATCAAGTACAAGTATTGTCGAAGGTGGAGCTCACGACGTTGTTGTTCGTGATGAACATTTCGACGCAAAACCACAATAATCTCAAAAGGACTTCGGTCCTTTTTTTCTTTATGAAAATACCTTATAATATTTGTATGGAAAAACAAAATGATTTATTGATGGATTCAAGTATCCTCTATCGAAGTACACAGAAATATTATGATAAGATGCTGCAAGATTTGAATTTGAGTTATGCCCAGCTTCCAATCTTGATTGAAATCTATGAGAATGAAGGTATTTCCCTCCAACAAATCGTACAGGTTGGTGGATATGACAAGGGTACAGTCACAAAAAATGTTCAAAAATTGAATACTTTGGGTTATGTTTCCATCTTAACAAGTGCCAAAGATAAGCGTGTTAAAGAATTATATACGACGGCACTCACCAAAAAACATATATCTGAAATCTATGGGATTCGTAGAGACTGGTGGCATCACATTACACAAGATTTAACGGCAGAGCAGATTGAAGTTTTTTCTACGTTTTATCAGACTTTATCCAATCATGCCAGAAGTTATGCGGATTTGGAGCAGACCAATCTGCAGTTTTATAAATTAAAAAAATTATCTTTATCGGATTATGATTCACATTTGAGTTGTTCTTTATATACAGGGGGATGTAATTTAAAGTGTCCGTATTGTCATTCGAGAGATTTGGTGTATTTAAAAGAAAACATGTATCCGATCGTTACGGAAAAAATCAATGAATATTTAGAGAGTCATCGCAAAGATTTAGATGGCATTTATATATCAGGAGGAGAGCCCTTGATGCATGAGGGGGTTGTTTCCTTTCTACAGTATGCCAAGACTTTAAACTATAAAATTAAGATTCATACGAATGGTATGTTCTATGAACGTTTAAAAACAATCCTTGCACAAAAATTGGTAGATCATGTCAGTCTAGATATCAAAAATGCTCCGAGTGCCTATGCGAAAACGTGTGGGGTTGAGGATATGGATCTAAAGGATATTGAGAAGTCTTTGGATTTGTTGAAGCAATCGGTTGTACCATATGACATTTGTGTAACTTTGGTGGATGAATTGCATAATCAAGCAACTATAGAAGAATTAGGAGAATGGATCCAAGGCGTTGATACAGTGATTTTACAGCCTTTTGAAGATAGAGAAACGACCATTGATCATTCGTTGCATCGACCTAGTTTTAAAGTTGTTTTAAAATATAAAAAGATATTCGAAAAGTATGTTAAACATGTAAAGATAAGGGGGGATCAAGCATGATTGAAGTCGAAAAAAGAGATGGGTCCATAGTTGTTTTTGATTCGTCAAAAATCTTTTCGGCCATATCCAAAGCGTTTGATTCTTTACATATGGAAAAAGATGATGCGATTATCAACTTACTGGTACTTAGAGCCACGGCTGATTTTCAAACGAAGATCAAAGATAATCGAATTAGTGTAGAAATGATTCAGGATAGTGTTGAAAAAACGTTGTCAGAATCTGGCTATTATCCGGTCGCAAAGACATATATTTTATATCGTAAACAAAGAGAAAATGTTCGTAAGATTCAATCGACGGCCAATGAATATATACATTTAGTCAATTCGTATTTACACGATAATATTTCTTTGGAAGATGAAAACTCCATGGCAACTTATTCTGTGGGTGGTTTGATCTTATCCAATTCAGGTATGATCACTTCGAATTATTGGTTGAGTGAAGTGTATGATGCCCAAATTACCAACGCACATAAAAATGGGGATCTATATATTCATAATATCAATATGTTGACGGGATGCAGTGCAGGCTGGTCTTTAGAAGATCTAATTTTAAAAGGACTTCCTTCTGTAAATAAGATGATTTCATCCCTTCCTGCCAAGCATTTATCGACGTTATGTAACCAGATGGTCAACTTTCTAGGAATCATGCAGAATGAATGGGCCAGTGCGCAATCATTCGCACATTTTGATACGTTACTCGTACCTTTTATTCATCAGGACAAACTATCTGTCAAGATGGTCAGTGATTGTCTTGAAAGCTTTATATATGGGATAAATATTCCTTCGAGATGGGGTACCCAAGCTCCTTTTAGTCAGATTACTTTGGATTGGAATGTTCCGCAAGAATTTATAAACAAAAAGGCAATTGTAGCCGGGGGTGAATGTGATTTTACATATGGAGATTGTCAAAAGGAAATGAAAATTCTTCATGATGCCTTATTTGAAGTTATCAATAAAGGAGATATTTCAGGTCGTGGTTTTCAATTTCCAATTATTGCCCTTTACTTAAATCCAGACTTTGATTGGATGCACGAAGAAGAGTTGTTTAAGGCTTGTGCCAAATATGGAACGCCTTATTTTTTGACAAAAGAAAAACAAGATGTAGAAGGATATTTTGGTTATAAACCTTTATGTGGAAGTATGGGGGTTGTGACATTAAACATAGTGCGCTTAGCGTATCTTTCAAGTAGTAAGGAAGATTTCTTTAAGCGTTTAGATAATTTAAGTGATGTGGCCCTTCGTTCTTTTGAAGTCAAGCGACAAGTGTTAAATCAATTGTTGGAAGCCGGCTTGTATCCGTATACCAAGGCCTATATATCGGATTTTAATGATCACTATGGTACTTTAGGTATTGTGGGTATGAATGAGGCTTGTTTGAATGCGAAATGGTTAAAGAAGAATTTGATGGATTTGGATGCACAAACTTTTTCCATGGAAGTGTTAGAGTTCTTAAATCACAAACTTTTAAATCAAAGTCAAAAAGTTAATTTAGAGGCTACACCGGCAGAAAGTGTATGTACGCATTTTGCCCAAATTGATAAGGAATTGTATCCAGAAATTCAAAGTCATGGATATTATACGAATTCAACGCATTTAGATGTCGCCAGTACGGATGATGTCTTTGAGGCTTTACATATACAACAAGATTTTCAAAATCAATATAGTGGAGCCACTTCATTTCCAGTCTTTATTGATCATGGAATCGAAGATTGGAAGATGGCGGCTTTACTTGTGAAGACCATTTATGAAAACTACGAGGTGCCTGTATTCACAATTACGCCAACATATTCGGTTTGCGAAGAACATGGCTATCTATTGGGTCATCAAGATATCTGCCCGAAATGTTCCAAATCAACCGAGGTCTATTCTCGTGCTTCAGGATATTATCGAAACTTAGAGGATTGGAATGAGGGTAAACAAAAAGAGTTTTCAAGAAGAAAGACATATTCGATTTAAGGAGGGGTATTATGCGAGAAACAATAGGTTTTATTGGTGCTGGAAACATGGGGAAAGCCATGATTGAAGGAATCTGTCAGAATCATGTATTTAATACAGTTTGGGTGTGTGATCATCACCAGGAAAATTTAGATGTACTACATGAAAAGTATGGAGTCGAAACGAGTTTAGATGAAAAAAAAGTAGCAAAAAATAGTGATGTATTGGTGTTGAGTGTGAAGCCGAAACATTATCCAAAGGTGATTGAAAAAATCAAGGACAGTGTCAAATCCGATGTGATTATTGTGGATATTGCGGCAGGTGTAACCATTTTAGATGTGAAGACATACTTTGGCAAAGATATAAAGGTGATTAAGGCAATGCCGAATACGCCCGCATTGGTATTATCTGCGATGAGTGCTATTTCGTTTGATGATTTGGTTACTGAAGAAGATAAAGTTTGTGTTCAGTCTATCTTTAATAGTTTTGGCAAATGTGAAGTGGTTGAAGAAACCATGATGGATGCTGTAACCAGTGTGAGTGGTTCAAGTCCTGCCTATGTATTTATGTTTATTGAAGCGATGGCAGATGCAGCTGTGGCACAAGGCTTACCTCGAACTCAGGCTTATACATTTGCGGCACAAGCCGTTTTGGGAAGTGCAAAGATGGTCTTAGAAACAGGTATGCATCCAGGTACCTTAAAAGATATGGTTTGTTCACCTGGTGGAACAACGATTGATGCGGTTTGCGAGCTGGAAAGAATGGGTTTTAGAGCGAGTGTTGAATCGGCTATGCGTGTTTGTGGTGAAAAATCAAAGAAAATGACGGAGGGAAAATAGGATATGAAAAATATTTGTATCGGATTGTTTGAAGGAGAGACTTTACCGGAAAGTTTAACGGCTTTTAAAGATGTAAAATTGGATTTAGAATTTGGTAAGATTACAACAATTCATACATTAAATCAATTGGATTGCGAAAAAGTTGTTGTCGTTGGTTTGGGTGATGGTAAGAAGAATATCAAGGAAGCTTTCAGTAAAGTAGAGGCAGATGATTATTTGGTGTATGCCACTGAAAATACGGCGTATGCAGCTGGTTTTGGCTTAGTGTATGGTGCTTATAGCTATAAAGATACTAAGGTGTATGATTTAGAGAGTGATGATTTTAAAGATGAATTTGAAAAAGGTAAAACAGTAGCTCGTATTGTTAATCATGCGCGTGAAATGAGTGATATGCCCGCAAATTTTTTAACACCAGATCATTTGGTGGATGAAGCGAAGCTTGTGGCTGAAAAGTATGATATGGAAATTGAAGTATTAGCACAAGACGATTTAGAAGAAATTGGTGCCGGTGCTCTTTTAGCTGTCAATCAAGGTTCTGATAGACCATGTTTTATGGTGGTTATTCGTTATGATGGTGGTAAGGAAGACGAAGACTATACAGCTCTTGTTGGTAAGGGTCTTACATATGATGCGGGTGGCTACAATATCAAGTCAAATATGCATGGTATGAAGTATGATATGTGTGGGGCTGCCAATATGCTTTGTGCATTGGAGTTACTTGCTGAATTAAAGGTGGAAAAGAATGTAGTTTGTGTTTTACCAATTACTGAAAATAAAATCAATGGACATGGATTTGTCGATGGGGATGTGATCACAAGTTTAAGTGGTAAAACGATTGAAGTCACAAATACCGATGCAGAAGGAAGATTGATTTTGGCAGATGCCTTGACAATGGCACAAAAATTAGGGGCTTCACGCGTGATCGATATGGCGACTTTAACTGGCGCTTGTGTACGTGCTTTAGGTAGTACATATACTGGAATCTTTAGTAATGATGATAGTTTCTATTTGCCTTTCTTAGGGGCTTCAAAAGCTACAAAAGAACAGATTTGGCGTTTGCCTGTGGATGAATATTTCCATTCAGAATTGAAGTGTTCAAAGGTAGCGGATTTGATCAATTCAAAGACTTTGGGTGGAAATGCAAGTTTGGCTGCGGCTTTCTTAGAAGAATTTATTGAGGAAGGCACTAAGTGGATTCACTTGGACATTGCAGGAACGAGCGATAAGGATGAAGTGGCTACAGGTGTTATGATTGAGACAATTGTTCGTTTTCTTGAAAATGAATGTAAATAAATGCAACAAGTTGAAATAATTTACAGAACATGGTATTATCATAGGTGTTTAGAAAAGAGGACAAATTTATGGAAGTACAATTTGTAGAAAGTAAAAACTTAAAAGAAAAACCAACTGGAGCTTTAGGCTTTGGTAAATATTACACAGACTATATGTTTGTGATGGATTGGGATGCTGGTCAAGAATGGCATGATGCCAGAGTCATACCTTATGGACCATTAGAATTTGATCCAGCAAGTATGGTATTGCACTATGCACAAGAAACATTTGAAGGTTTAAAGGCCTATCGTACTAAGGATGGTAAGGTTCAATTGTTTAGACCTGAAATGAATGCGAAGCGTTTTGCGAACTCCAATAAACGTTTGAGTATGCCTACTTTACCTGTAGATATGTTTGTGGAAGCTGTAAAAACAATTGTGAAGTATTCAGAAGACTGGATTCCAACAGGTGAGGGTGAATCTTTATATATTCGTCCATTCATGTTTGCGACAGAAGCTGCGATTGGTGTACATGCGGCAAGTCATTATAAATTTATGATTATCTGTTCTCCAGTGGGTGCTTACTATGCCGAAGGTGTAAATCCTGTTAAGATCTATGTAGAAGACGAATATGTTCGTGCTACAAAAGGTGGTACTGGATTTACAAAATGTGGTGGAAACTATGCAGGTAGTTTAGCTGCTCAAGTAAAAGCTGAAGAATTGGGTTATTCTCAAGTCTTATGGTTGGATGGAGTTCACCGTAAATACATTGAAGAAGTTGGTTCAATGAACGTTATGTTTGAAATTGATAATAAGATTGTGACAGCTCCATGCGAAGGTACAGTACTTCCTGGTGTTACTCGTGATTCTATTTTACATATCTTAAAAGACTGGGGATATGAAATCGAAGAAAGACATTTGTCTGTGGATGAATTGATGGAAGCAGGTCACAATGGTAAGCTACAAGAAGCTTGGGGAACAGGTACGGCTGCCGTAATTAGTCCAATTGGTGAATTGTACTACAAGGGTGATAAAGTTACTGTTTCTGATTTTAAAACGGGTGAATTAACACAAAAGTTATATGATACTTTGACAGGTATTCAATGGGGAACAATTGCGGATCCTTATGGATGGACTGTTGTAGTTGACTAATAAAAGGAAGGCGTACATTGTACATCTTCCTTTTTGTGTGTATAAATAAAGTAGAGATGGTCTTTCTCTACATTGTTTCATAGCTTTTAAGTGTGTATTCAGTATGCATCTTATAGATGATGCATTGAATGACATTATCCATTAATTTTTGTTCGTAATTGGCGTTTTCAAATAGGATTGTATTTCGATTGTTTTTAAAAACGTCATTTAATGAATCTTCAAATCGAGATATAAATAAGTCATAGGCTTGTTCGATGGTTGAATCTTTTATATTAGTATAAATATGAAGTAAAGATGTGATTTGTTGCATGGAATAACATCTTTTTAGGATGGTTAAAACTAAAAAGTAGGCTAAATGACTTTTTGTGTAGTGTTTTTTGACGGGTGGATGGACAATACCGGTTTTGACATAGTTGTTGATCATGGCTTTGGTGATGAACTTTTCATCATAGAAATAAGTATCTTTTAATTTCTCATTGATGTAGGTGATCACTTGGTCCATATATAGGTCAATTTCGGGTAGTTCGGTCCACTTTGGGAATGTATAATTTTTCATAATCTGATTGTAACATAAAATAAAATGTTACACAATCTAGAAATTAATACTAGATGTATTGACTTCTCGTGATATCTATATTATTGTTTATCTAAAGAGAGGTAAAAAAAGAATGATTCATATTATTTCTGATTCATCGACAATGTATTCGATTGAATCGGCAAAGAAAAAAGGGTTGTCGATTGTTCCTTTGAATATTTCAGTGGATTCACAAACATATCGAGATTTTGAGGATATCACAAGTACACAATTATTAACGATGATTGAAGAGCACAAGATTCCTAAAACTTCACAGCCAAGTCTTGGAGAAAAGATTGATTTATATAATAAACTTTCTAAGGATGGTGATGAAGTGATTGATATTGCGATGGCTTCTGGTTTAAGTGGAACGTACCAGACGGCTATGATGGCAAAGGATTCTTGTGACAATCCAGACTTAGTACATGTCGTAGATTCGCAGACGTTGTGTGGGCCACATCGTTTGATGGTGGATACGGCTTTAGAAATGGCAAATAATGGAGCAAGTGCCAAGGACATCGTAAAGATGATCGTGCAAAGTCGTATGCAGGAAGAGTCGTATTTGGTTCCTGTTGATTTTCAATTCTTAGTTCGTGGTGGAAGAATCAAAGGGTTAGCTGCTACATTGGGTGGTGCATTAAAATTGATTCCAATTTTGAAAAAAGGCGTTGATGGCATGGGTTTAGATAAGTTTGGCGTGAGTCGTACGTATAAAAAGACTGTCAATATGGTGGTTGAAGATTTTAAAAATAATGGTTTTGATTCCAATTATACATTTTATATTTCACATGCCTTTAATGAAGATTTGGCAATGATGTTTGAAAAGAAAATCAAAGAAACATTTGAAGGTGTAAAAGTTGTAATTTATCCTTTATCTCCTGCATTTATTACGCAGGGTGGACCTGGATGCGTTGCCGTACAGGCAATTAAAATGGCTTAGGAAAATTTCCTAAGCCATATTTTTTTCTATTTTCTTTTCTTAACTTTAGAATACCATTTGACCAAAGTAAGCCACAAAACTCATGACAATGATAAAACCAACACCATAAGGCAAGATCATGGATAATAATTTAGAATCTTGACCTTGTCCATCGACACTGCTTAATGCGATGGCGATAGATTGTGGTGATAACATTTTACCGGCTGCCACACCCAAAGAGTTTAATGAGACAATCCAATATGGATTAGCATTCAAGCTTTGGGCTGCGCTTTCTTGTACGGCACCAAATAATACGCCTGAACTTGTTCCAGAACCCGTCACAAATGTTCCTAGACATCCAATCCATGGGGCAAAGAATGGATAGAAACTTCCTGTAATCGCAATGGCGAACGATGCGATACTCGCAATCATACCTGCATATCCCATGATTTTAGCACATCCGAGTACACATAGCATGGTAATAATGGTTTGCGACATCTGTTTGATTGTGGCGATAAATACCACTTTGAAATCTCTAAATGTAGCTTTTTGAATCAAACCACCCAAAATAGCTGATAAGAAGATCCATACACCTGGTGTGTTGATCCAAGTGAATGTCATTGTGCTAGGATTGTCTCCTGTATAAATAATGGCGGTTGATGCGAATTGTGACAAGAATGTATGAATTGGAGCTACTAATTTTGAAGTTGATAATAAGAAGATAAAGGTAAAAATAAATGGTGACCAGGCCGTTAATGCCTTTTTAACCGTAATTTTTTCGTTTGTTTCTAACTTCATTTCGTATTCAGGATTTGGTTTTACCTTAGAACCCAAAAGAATTGTGCATAATAATGAACAAACGCTTCCTACCACAACACATAATTCGGAACCTACAAATTTCGAAACGATCATCTGAGGAATCAAGAAGCTTAATCCAGAAACGAAAGTAAGTGCTGTGACGCCTTTTAATGCCTTAAAGCCTTTTCCTGTGACCATAACGATCAAGAATGGACACATTAACATAAATGGAGCTAATTGAAGGGTTTGTGTAAATGCAAGTTGAGCATTTTCAAGATCAACTAAATTAGCCAAAGTGACCGTTGGAATACCAATGGAACCAAATGGAGTTGGAACTCCGTTGGCAATTAGACAAACTAAACAAGAGAATAAAGAATCAAAGCCTAAAGCTACAAGCATACTTGCAGGAATGGCAATGGCAGTACCAAAGCCAGCCATACCTTCCATAAATCCACCAAAGCACCATGCGACAAGTAAGACAAGAATTCGTTTGTCGCTTGAAACGCTAGTAATCATTTGTTTAATGATTTCCATACCACGTGTGCGTAGTGACAGGTTATAAGTAAATACGGCTGCGATAATTACAACAATAATAGGCCATAGTGCCATTAAGAAGCCTTCACAAGCAGCCGTCATTGTATTTAGAAAACTTTGTTGCCAGATCGCAACGGATAATAGTACAGAAATAATTAAAGAACCAAAGGCAGCTTTATATGTGGGCCATCCAAGTACGGTTAGCGCAAATATTAGCCACAAAATGGGACAAAGCCCCAAAACAAAATATAGAAAACTCATATCATCTCTCCCTTATGCGTGTTGATTATATCAAAGTGAGATAGTTTGTCAAAACAAAAACGCTAAAAATAGGTGTGTAAGCGTATGCAAGTAACGATTGTGGGTTATATTTGTGGTCAACAAAAAAATCAAAACATTTTTGATTATTTTATGGCCTTTTTTGATCAAATGATGTATTATAGTGGTACAAAGTAGCATATTGTGTCATAGAGTGGGGGTGAAGACACATGTTCATGGGGGAATACGCGCATAACATAGATCGTAAGGGGCGATTGATTATGCCGGCTAAGTTTCGTGAGGAACTAGGTGAATATGTTGTCGTAAACCGAGGACTTGATGGATGCCTGTATGTATATACGGTAGAGCAGTGGCAGCAAGTGTATCAAAAGCTATCAACTTTGCCTTCGACAAATAAAGATGCGCGCATGTATCAGCGTATGATGTTGTCTAAAGCAGCAGAATGTGAAATGGATAGTCAGGGGCGAATTTTAATCCCATCCTCTTTAATCGCCCTGGCTGGTCTTGAAAAAGAATGTTTGATTATAGGTGTCGCCAACCATTTGGAAATTTGGTCTAAAAATCGTTGGGAAGCTTTGGAAGAAGAGCAAAGTGCATCTTTTGAAGAAGCAGCGGAACACTTATCAGAAATTATGGGGTAGTAATGAATGGAACATATTAGTGTATTATTGAATGAATCGATTGACATGCTACAAATAAAAGAAGATGGGATCTATGTAGATTGCACTCTAGGTCGAGGGGGGCATAGTAGTGAAATCTTGAAACGTTTAACTAGCGGACATTTATATGCGTTTGATTGTGATCAAAATGCGATTGATGAAAGTGCACCTCGTTTGCAGGCAATAGGGGATAATTTCACTTTAATTCATTCTCCATTTGAGAATTTAAAGAGTGAACTTGCCAAGCGTGGTGTTACTTTAGTAGATGGAATATTTATGGATCTTGGTGTATCGAGTCCACAATTTGATGATGGCCAAAGGGGGTTTAGCTATCGTTCGAATGCGCGATTAGATATGCGTATGGATCAGTCACAAGAATTAGATGCCTATGCAGTAGTAAATACGTATGACAAAGAGGATTTGATTCGTATTTTAAAACGTTATGGTGAAGAGCCATTTGCGGTAAAGATTGCCAATAAAATCTGTAGTGTTCGAGAAAAAGCACCAATTGAAACTACATTTGAATTGGTGGATGTGATTAAATCAGCCCTTCCAGCTGCAGTATTAAGAAAGAAGGGACATCCGGCAAAGCAGACGTTTCAGGCAATTCGTATTGAAGTAAATCATGAATTAGAGCAGTTAGAAACCGTATTACAGGATGGCTTAACGCTATTGAAGCCACATGGAATTATGGCAGTAATTACATTTCATTCTCTAGAGGATCGAATTGTGAAAGAGATTTTTAAAGAGGTGGCCGTTGCCAAAAAGGTAAATAAGCGGTTGCCACAAGTGGGGACAGAAAATTTAGAATATCAGCTGGTGAATCGAAAACCGGTTTTAGCAAGTAGTGAAGAATTAGAGAACAATAATCGTGCACACAGTGCCAAACTAAGAGGGATAGAGAAGAAAGGATGATTCATATGCAAAGAAGTTTTAGATTAACAAGAGTACTTGTCTTAACTTTATTTGTGTTGTCTGCGGTCTTCTACTTCGTATCAAAAACATATGTCAACTCAATGAATATTTCGCTTTCTGTAGAAGAGTCGCAATTGAGTGATGAAATTGCACAGAAAGAACAAACTGTTGAAGAGCTCCAGAATGAAGTCAATACATTACAGGAAAAGGGCAGACTGTTAGGAATGCTTGACAATCAGGTCTCTGATCATGAAAATAATATATATGTAATGAATGACTAGATGGAGTGGTGATGTATAATGTCAGTTCGCAAAAGTAATAGAGAACTGTTAAAAATGATTAGTCGAATGACATTAATTGGAACATTAGTAGTAGCTAATGTTCTTTTCACTATGGTGAGCCATAAGCATATATGGTCCCAAAAAAGTGCGTTGGATCCAAGAATTGCGTCAAGTATTGTGGAAAAAGCAGTTACAGCTAAGCGTGGAACAATCTATGATCGAAATCATACGGTGATTGCCCAACAAACACAGGCATATACAATCGTTGCCTATTTGGATAAGGGTGTTGTGGATGTCAATGGAAATCCTAATTATGTTAAGGATATTTCATCTACAGCCAAAAAACTAAAGAGTGTTTTAGGAGATGAGGTCAATGAGAAGGCGTTAGTCAAAATCATGAAGTCGGCTAAAATGGCTGGTAAGTCGCAGACGGAACTTGGTTCGGGAACGAAGCGTATTAAAAAGTCGTTGATGAAAGAAATCAAAAAATTAAAGATTCCTGGTATTGGTTTTATCGATGCGGTATCTCGTTATTATCCGGCTACGCCATATTCTTCAAATTTAATTGGGTTTGCGGCGTATGATGAAGATAAACAATCGATTGAGGGTAAGCTTGGTTTAGAACTTTCTTTAAATGCGTTATTAAAGGGTAAAAACGGAAAAGAACAATATCAACAGACAGTGGATGGATCGAAGCTTCCGGGTACGACAAAAGTGATTGAACAAGCGAAGAATGGTAAGAATGTCGTTTTGACTTTAGATTCGGAATTGCAGTCAACTGTAGAAACGCAATTGCGCTCGACCATGGAAAATCAGAATGCCAGATCGGCATGGTGCATTGTGATGGAAGTGGATACGGGTAAAGTCTTGGCTTGGGCAAGTTATCCTACGTTTGATCAAAATGAACATAAGGAAATTCCAAGCTATCAAGATGCGATTAGTACTAGTACGTATGAGCCTGGATCTGTTATGAAACCATTTACGTATGCGACAGCCATCGATACCAATGTGTATCCATATAATAAAACGTATGTGTCATATCAATTCTGGTATGATTATGATGTAAATACTGGTAAAATCACGCGTTTGCCTATTGGAACCCATTCACCATATCCATATATTGCGGATGCCTTGGATGAAAACTTTGGTACGATTTCGTTTGATCAAGGTTTAGCGTATTCGAGTAACGTAGCCATTTGTGAGTTATTGGCAAACTATATTAATTATTCGCAATACAGTAAGTATTTGGATGCGTTTGGATTCTTTCAAAAAGTGGATACGCCCTATGTGGATCAGTCTTTGGGTGTTAAAAATATTGGTCTTCCTACAGATTACTTGTCGACTGGATTTGGTCAGGCAAGTTCAATTACGGTGTTGCAGTTGTGCCAAGCCTATACAGCTATTTTTAATGATGGTACGATGGTACGTCCGTATGTGATCGATTCGATTGTGGATAGTGATACGGGTAAAGTGGAGAAGAAGTATAAGAAAAAAGCTGTGGGTACACCGATTTCTAGTACAACGGCTAAAGAAGTGCAGGAATTGATGTCGCATGTTACGGATGATGGGGCGAGTGGTGCGCGCTTTAAAGTGGATGGTGTGGATCTTTTGATGAAAACAGGTACGGGTCAAATCTATAATACGGATTTGGGTAAGTATGATTCGGATTATCATACTTCAAGTATTATGGCGGCAGCGCCAGCCAATGATCCAAAGATTATGGTGTATTATGGCTTGGTTTCGCCAAACATTACATCGTATTCGGCAGAACCTTTTAAAAAGATTGTGCGGGATACGTTGCAGACATGTGGTATTTCAACAACACCAACAAATGATACACAAGAGTCGTATGAGGCTTGGGAAAGTTATGAAATGCCTAGTTTAGTGAATCATACAATTGATTATGCGCATGAGAAGATGAAAGATAAAAAGGTACATTTAGAAGTGATTGGGGATGGTTCAAGTGTGATTGAACAATATCCTGATGCATCGGTAACTATCAATTCGAATGATCGTGTCTTTGTGTTGACAAATGGAAATAAGATTACAATGCCAAATATGTCGGGTTGGACAAGGAAGGACTTAACGGTTTTCTGGCAGCTTACGGGCATTAGTATTAAGACGAGTGGCTATGGTAAGGTAACAAGTCAAAATGTAGAAGAGGGGACAACGATTTCTACGGACACAAAAATTGAGGTAAATTTAGAGTAAAAGAGCGAAAGCTCTTTTTCGTATTATGAAACCAGGAAGAAAAGTATTCTGGTTAATATAGAATTGTATAATGTGGATGAACAGATCAAGAATCATTTCTATTGAAAGAGAATCAACTGTTTGTTTAGTTATTCATGGTATTCAAGTCAGGATATAATATTCCTGGCTTTTTCTTTTTGCAGGCATGTAATGAGAACAAAGTCTTAGAGAAGAAATGACGTAGCTCTTTTTAGACCTTTGAGTCAGTGAAAA
>NZ_JAJDMK010000407.1:0-228 GCF_020593575.1 Holdemanella sp. DFI.5.55 | reverse complement strand
CCTCACTCTTCTGGTGCTGCCAAGGCTATCGGCCTGGTTATTCCAGAACTGAACGGTAAGCTGTCCGGTCACGCACAACGTGTTGGTGTTGTTGATGGCTCCCTGACTGAACTTGTTTCCATTCTGGACAAGAAGGTTACGGTTGACGACGTAAACAATGCTATGAAGAAGGCAACTGAAGGCAACGAAGCCTTTGGTTACACTGAAGACCCAATCGTATCTTCCGAC
>NZ_JAJDMK010000406.1:0-228 GCF_020593575.1 Holdemanella sp. DFI.5.55 | reverse complement strand
TTAAAGAAAAAGTCAGACAAACGGACAAACGATAGCTTTAAGCAATCCGTTTCATTTCCTGTATCGCTCCCCATACCTCTTCACTCTGTATTCGTGGGGAATCAATCATATAAACATAATATCCATTATGCGTGTATATCCCTCCCTCCTCAAGTCGAACATCACGACCGTAAGCTTCATAATCAATGTATCTTTCCAATACACTCCCTTTCAATTCCTGTATCAATC
>NZ_JAJDMK010000405.1:0-228 GCF_020593575.1 Holdemanella sp. DFI.5.55 | reverse complement strand
GACGATACGCATATAAATATCAAGATAAAAATGGAAAATCAAAATTCCTGTATTCATGGCGATTAACTGATACTGACCCCGTTCCAAAGGGAAAACGTTTTTGTAGGTCGTTGCGAGATCTTGAAAGAGACCTGCAACGTGACCTATTTGAAGGAATTGATTCTTCGGGTAAAAAAATGTTGTTGTGGCAATTATACGAAAAGCATAACGCTTTAAAACCGAATGTGA
>NZ_JAJDMK010000404.1:0-229 GCF_020593575.1 Holdemanella sp. DFI.5.55 | reverse complement strand
ATCGGATTGCCCGCTTAGAAGAAATGTAGGGCTTGATCAACAGTCGAATCAAGGCTCAAGGTTTGCTTGACGACAACCTTGAGCCTTTTTGATCCATAAAAATTCAATGCCTTTGCTATTGATAAATTTATAACCCTCGTTTTGTGATCGTAAGGGTGATATAATTAATCAGTTAGACTAGTCGGTACGAAAGTTCAAAAAAACAAATAAAAGAGGAAATTTCCATGAA
>NZ_JAJDMK010000403.1:0-229 GCF_020593575.1 Holdemanella sp. DFI.5.55 | reverse complement strand
ATTGGTGCCTTGTCCTTACGCTTGTAGATCAAGTCAACGTCTTCTTTGGTAGGACGATCTGGACCAGCAGCTGCCCAGAACTTTTCCCAACGAATGAAGAAGTCGTTGTACTTGGAGTTGTCATGGTTCTTCTTGAAGTCTTGGTACATAACCGACTTCTTGGAAATGTGGTTGATCATGAAGTCAAACATCAGGTAGTATTCTTCACCCAATGCTTCAACGTCAGCCC
>NZ_JAJDMK010000402.1:0-229 GCF_020593575.1 Holdemanella sp. DFI.5.55 | reverse complement strand
CGGTTATTGATCTGGGCTCGAATTCGGTTCGGCTGCGAATTACTGAGATTAACGAGTCTGGTAATTATAATTTGGTAAGCTATGAAAAAGAATATGTTCGTCTTTCAGAAAATATGGGGCCAGAAAAAATGCTCAAGCCAGCGCCAATGGATCGAACGATAAAAGCACTGCAGCATTTTAAGCAGCTCTGCATGGCATTAGAAAACGTTCGGGTGATTGCGGTTGCCAC
>NZ_JAJDMK010000401.1:0-230 GCF_020593575.1 Holdemanella sp. DFI.5.55 | reverse complement strand
GAGTAGTGAAGCCAAACTACAAGTTACAGGAATCTATGTTGAACTTCTCAGAGTCGGCATTGGTGGACGCGGATATATTGCTGTATGTGACAGATGTGGTGGAGAAAACGGATAAAAATGCGGACTTTATAGAAAAAGTCCGTAATGTCAAGGTTCCTGTCTTATTGTTAATTAATAAAATAGATTTGACCAATCAGGAAGACTTGGTCAAGTTGGTGGAAGCGTGGCAC
>NZ_JAJDMK010000400.1:0-230 GCF_020593575.1 Holdemanella sp. DFI.5.55 | reverse complement strand
ACTACATCCGTACTGAAGGTAAGGACCTGCCAGAAGTTGAAGACTGGACTTGGAAGGGTCTGAAGTAATTTAACTTCGCTCGACTAAAACCTTAATATGAAAGCCGCTCGATTCATTTGAATCGGGCGGCTTTTGTTTTGCAATTTTTTAGGCCGATATCAGTGCAAAGAATGTTTATTGGTCTAAATCAATTTTTTATCGAATCAGCTTCGTTTATACTTGGGATACCA
>NZ_JAJDMK010000399.1:0-230 GCF_020593575.1 Holdemanella sp. DFI.5.55 | reverse complement strand
CAAAATCGGGAAACGGCGGTATTCTCGGATATTTACGACATATCGACCGTGAAACGGCTCGTAGGCTTGGCTGTGAAGTTCAACATAGTAACTCTAATATCAATCCTCAAATGACATTACAAAATGAATCCTACTATAAAGATTCAAGCTGAAAATGAAACAGAACAAAAGATATACAAGATATGGCTAATTCCATCAATCAGCGTATTCGATACGCAAAAGAACATGGA
>NZ_JAJDMK010000398.1:0-231 GCF_020593575.1 Holdemanella sp. DFI.5.55 | reverse complement strand
CTATTCAACAACGGTTCTGGTACCACAGTTTATTCCAAACAAGCCTTGGCAGATGGCACTGCATAACCAGACCAGCGTCAGATTGCGGGCCGCTTTGAATTCACGCGAAAATATCGTGGTTTCAAGCTACAACTATCACCTGCATGAATAGATGAGCGAGATGGTTTTAAGCCAATGGAAAAATTTTTTAAAAATCGGCAATGGCTATGGGCAGCGATGGGAGCAATCGGC
>NZ_JAJDMK010000040.1:0-20642 GCF_020593575.1 Holdemanella sp. DFI.5.55 | reverse complement strand
AAAGAAACCATTCTAGACGCCAACACTAGAATGGTTTTCTTATTTTAGGCATACGTATTACAAAATTCATCAACCAGACAATCATCTATCTTTTTCACCTCATTCATTTCCTTATGTGATAAAATTAAAACATAAGGAAGAAGGCGCTTCTATGTGGAATCGACAACAAGTTAAAGAACAAGCCAAACTCATTATAAAACGCAACTATTGGAAAATGTTTGTGGTTACGCTGATTGCATCAACATTGACAGGTGAAAAAACAACGATTATTGAAAGAATACAAGACTTTGCATCAAACAATCTTTCTTATGAAACCCAACCTATATTCTATTCCTCTAATTTCCAATATATATTTTATTCATTCATTTCTGTCGCCAGTATTTTTGGAATACTCTATACAATCTTTATTGGTAATGTTATTGTAGTTGGAAACAATAGATATTTTATTAAGAACCCTGATGAAAAGTCTGAACTCAGTGAAATATTCAAAGGATTTAAGGGCAATTATTTAAATGTGATAAAAATCATGTTTTTGATGGATTTAAAAACACTACTACGGCTATTCTTATTCATAGTACCTGTAGTTAATAAAGCTTACGAATATCCTATGATTCCATATCTATTGGCAAAATCCAAATCTTTCGGCTGATGAAACCTTCTCTTTGTCCAAACAAATGACAACAGGACAAAAGGCAGACTTCTTCGTTCTAGATTTATCTTTTTTAGGGTGGATCATTTTAGGGCAATTTGTTCGGAATTGGACTTCTATTTGTACAACCATATCCAGAAGCAACAAAAGCTGAAGTTTATTTGATTTTAAAACAGAAAATATAGGAGGGATTATATATGTTTGAAAAAGTTGATATTCATAGTCTAAGCTTCAATCCTTTTGATAAGGTTGGAAAAGGCTGGCTACTTATCAGTGCTACCAAAAACGGTAAAACCAACACTATGACCGCTTCCTGGGGAACTCTTGGTCATTTATGGAATAAGAATGTTGCGATTATCTTTATTCGTCCGCAAAGATACACAAAAGAATTCGTTGATGAAAGTGAGACGTTCACCCTATCCTTCTTTGATGATAAGCATAAAGAGCTATCTTACTTAGGCACAAAATCAGGTAAGGATGAAGATAAGATTACAAACGTGAACTTCCACATTGAAATGGTTGATGGAAATCCTACATTTAAAGAAGCTAAAGAAGTCTTTATTTGTAAGAAGCTCTATGTTGGAAAACTCGAAAAAGAACATTTCTTATTGCCTGAAATTTACGAAAGAAATTATCCACTTGATGATTTGCACTATGTATATATTGGAGAAATTACAGATGTCTATACAAAAAAATAAAATTATTCATATCAATAACGAACACATATTTGGTGCTACTACACTAAAAGATATTGCACTTCCTGAAAAGAACAATACCGCACTTCATGTATGTATCGATCCAAAAGCGGTTATGATCAACCGCAAAAGATTGGCTGAAGAATTAAATATGCCTCTAGATCATTGGGCACTTCCTTGGCAAAAGCACACAAACAATATGGCCCACATTACTTCGAGCGATGAAGGCAAGGGGGCCTATGATAAAGATACAAGCATTATGAATGTAGATGCCGTATATACGACAGAGCCAAACATTCTAATTGGCGTATTTACCGCGGATTGTTTAGGCATTCTCGTGGTCGATGAAACAACACCATGCATATGCGCCATTCATTCCGGATGGAAAGGAACCACTTTAGAAATCACTAAAAAATGCTTGAGCGAATTAATCGAAAAAGATTTGATTCATCCTGAATCCTGTCACATATATTTTTCTCCAAGCATTCAATTTGATTCTTTAGAAGTAGGTATGGAAGTTGTTGAACAAATGAAACAAATCAGTATTGATACAACACCTTTCATTCGATATATGCCAAATGAAAAAGCCTATATTGATAATCAAGGTATTAACATTGAAATGTGTAAAGAATTAGGTATTCCAGAGAAAAACATTCATTCAAGCAAATATGATACAAAAAAAGAATTCGATACATGTTTTAGCTATCGTAATGATAAACAAACAGGCGAACACTTTACCTTCGGATACATTAAATAAACCCAAGTCAGCAGCTTGGTTTTTTTTGTCTTTCACGAAGACGATTATCTAAATTGACCTTACGATAGATTTCGGCATGCAGTTCATAAAAACTCATTGATTTCAGCATGTCCTTTTTTTCTTTCGAACAATCCGGTCTGTCTAAGTAGTATAGGAAATGCGAATCTTGACACATATAAATGACTACGGCAAGCCCACAATCGAGGACATACGTTCTGGCATAAACATTTTTTGGATTATGAACTAATTCTCTTGCGAAATCTTCTGGTTCAAGATGGACGACAGTACACATTTCTTATCTCCCTTTGACACTTGCATTATGTATGAATTATGAATTCTCCTCAATAGTCTAGCTTAATTTTTTAGTTTTCCAAATTTTTAATTATGATTCAAAAGTTTTTATTTAAATTTGAGTTGGCTACAAAAATTTTAATCTTTAACGCTATTTCTTGTCTCAATTCCATTACATTCATTTTTCTTAATGCTTCTTTTTTAGAAACATCGACATCAAGTCGATCCAAATAATAAAGATCCTCACCTTCATAATATCCATACACAATACCGGCAATTCCATTATCTAAAACAATTGGTGTGGGAATCAATTGTTTCTTCTTTTTCATCATTGCCTTCGCAAATTCAACAGGATTTAATCGAACTACCATATCTATCACATACTTTCTTTAGACAATCTCATTATGCACAGAAACAATATTGAATTCATTACCCACTTTCAAATTATTTGTATTCCCACTTTTTATTCTGTTTTCAAAATATTTCGTTTATAATTTAATTGGATTCAAAAGGAAAAAGGTGAAAACATGTCAAAGAAAAAAGAAGAAAGACAACTTCAAATTCGTCAAATTCTTGAAGAAAAAGAAAAAATAAAAGTCGCAGAACTCACTAAATTACTTTCTGTTACTCCAGAAACACTACGTAAAGATTTAGATGAACTACAAGAAAGAAAAATATTAGTTCGAGAACATGGCTACGCCAAAATTCAAAGTTCTTCTGTCGAAACATTTGTCGAATTAAAAGCACAAAAAAATAAGGAAATGAAAAAAATTGTAGCCCTAGAAGCATTTAGCCGAATCGAAAATGGCATGACCGTATATTTGGATTCTGGAAGCACAATTTTAACGGCCATAAGCGCCTTACGAAACAAAAGCGACATCACCATTGTCACCAATTCTATTCTTGTAGCTTATGAATGTGCCAACATGAATTTAAATATCATTATGGCTGGTGGTTTATTATTCAATATAGGAAAAAGAACCTATGGACATTTCGCAACCGAAATCATCGACCATTTAAACATTGATTTAGCCATCATGG
The DNA here is from genome assembly GCF_020593575.1 of Holdemanella sp. DFI.5.55. Taxonomy (NCBI): domain Bacteria; kingdom Bacillati; phylum Bacillota; class Erysipelotrichia; order Erysipelotrichales; family Erysipelotrichaceae; genus Holdemanella; species Holdemanella sp. DFI.5.55. Next base: position 17,209 of record NZ_JAJDMK010000040.1, on the reverse strand, counting down.
GAACAGATGCTTTCACCGAAAAGAGTCATGGATTTACCACCATTTCTGCCGATGAACTTGGTTTTAAACGTCACGTTATGAATCAATCCACAAAAAAAATCATGATCAGTGATGCAAGTAAAGTCAATAATAAGGCAGATATTGCGCCTTATGCCTTTTGTAAATTTAATGAGTTCGATGAATTCATCACAAACCATTTGACACCAGAACAATATGATGTTGTAAAAACAGTCAAGAAAGTCACACAGGTGTAGCTTATGTCAAAAAAGAAAGATGAAAGACAATTCAAGATTCGTCAACTTCTACAGGAACATCCAAAAATCAAGATATCCGATTTATCGGATTACTTTCAAACTTCAAGTGAAACCATTCGTAAAGATATTATTGAACTCGAAGATTCTAAAATCATTAAAAAAGAGCATGGCTATGCGCTGCTGTTAGAAGAACCTGATGAAATGCCCATTTCATTAAGAAATCAAGAATATATTGAAGAAAAGAAACAAATCATGAGACAAACTTGCACCTTTATCAAAGAAGGAATGGTTGTCTATTTAGATGCCGGTAGTACATGTCAAGCAGGTATTCCCTTTCTTCAATCCATTCATAATATTACGATTGTGACAAACTCCATTTTTGTAGCCTACAAATGCGCTAAACTAAATATGCACGTTATTTTGATTGGTGGAAACATTTCCAACAATGCCTATCGCTCTTATGGAAACTTTGCCAGTGAAACTATCGATTATATTCATATTGATGTTGCGATTTTAGGAACCAAAGGATTTAAAGACAACAATGGATTTACTACTTATGAAAATGAATATGAATTAAAGCGACACATTCTTCAACAAAGTGAAAAAATCATTGTGGTAACTGATAAAAATAAATTTAATACACAACCTGAATACACGTACTGTAAATTCAAAGAAGTGGATGTATTTATTTCAAACACATTAACTAAAGAAGAAAAAACTCAAATCCAAGTAATCCCAGAAATAATAGAGGCAGAAGTTTAAACACTTCTGCCTTATGCGTATGGATGATCAATTGTGAGTACTAAATAAATCTTTTTATCCGATTCAATATGTTTTAGAAGCATTTCTTCTATTTCTTCCTGCGCATACTTTTCTTCAAATGGAATCACCAAATCAAACACCAAATTCACATGTGTTGGTCCTGACACAATTCTAAAATCATGAAATCTCCATTTCGGATCAATTTGATGAATGGCTTCTACCACTTTTGCACGATACAACTCTGTCTCTGGATCATTTACCTTTACTGGGTCCATATGTAAAACTAAATCAATATTCATATTCTTTTTGACTTCACGCTCTATATTATCAATATGATCATGCGTTTCAAAGATATCTTTGGACGAATCCACTTCTACGTGAGCACTCGCAAAAATCTTATTTGGGCCATAATTATGCAGCATCATATCATGCACGCCTAAAATTGCAGGATGTGCCATGATCATATCTACAATATTGTGTACAAGTTCAGGATCCGGTGCTTCTCCAATCAAAGAATTAATCATATCTCTTAATAAGCCATAAGCTCCATAAAGGATAATTCCTGAAACTACGATACCCATGTATCCATCTAGATTGAAGTGAAGAACTGGAGACAACAATGTCGATACAAGAACAGCTGTTGTTCCACATACATCACTAATTGAATCCAATGCCGTTGCTTCTAAGAGACTTGAATCATATGTTTTAGAAAGCTTCTTATTGTATGCATACATCCAAAATTTAACTATGATAGAAATTAAAAGAATAATGACGGATGCAATTCTAAAATCAATACTTCCCGGATGAATCACTTTAGAAATACTTTCTTTTGCAGTTTCAAAACCTAAAACTAAAATCAATATTCCCACAAATAATGATGCGATTGTTTCCGTTCTTTCATGACCAAATGGATGATCCTTATCTGCTGGCTTATTTGCGAGATGAAAAGATAAAATCGAAATAATATTCGAACCCGCATCCGTTAAGTTGTTTACACCATCCGCTTGAATAGATACCGAATGTACAATAGTACCAATCACAAACTTAATCACAAATAAAAACAAGTTACTAAATATACCCACAATCCCCGATAATTTACCAACACTCGTTCTCACATTGGCATCTTTTGTATCTTGATAATTCTTTATAAATCTACGCACTAAAAAATTCATTATTTACCACCTTCAGTCTCTAAAGTATAGCTTACCTAAAGACAAAACACAAAACGAAATAGGTAGTACAATATAACTTTCATGTTGCAACTTCATATGAAATCGTATACATTTTAGGTGATGGAGGTACATTTTATGATCAAAAAAATTGAGGTTTTAGCTGCCGACGTTGATATGACCCTAAGTTCTAAGGGCAGTCCCTTACCTGAAATCACAATACAAGCTTTAAAAGAACTTCATGATAAAAACGTAAAAATTGGTTTGGCAACTGGAAGAGAAATCACCGAAATGGAAAAAACGAAAGGAATCTTTTGGAATCTAGGCTTCGAGTTTGATTTCATTATCGGAATGAATGGAGGTATGATCTATGATCGTAACCTGAATAAATCATTTACGATGGACATGTTAAGTGTTAAAGAAATGAAGGAAGTCTTAACTTTCTTGATGCCAATCATCTTAGAAAAGAAAGTGTCCGTAAACGTAGAAGGAAATCAACTTCGCAATGTTATGAATATCAGCGATGACTTATTAGATATGGCCAAACGTAAAAATATTCTACTTATCGATAAGACAGGTGATATTGATGGTTTTTGTGAAAAACCTGTTTATAAGTTCTTATTTAGGACAGACCCAGAAACAACACAACTTATCCGTGATCAAGTAGAAGAACAATATAAAGGGAAATACCAAACTATTGAAACATTCCCAGGAACTATCGAATTAATGTATAGTGGTTTCTCCAAAGGTAGAGGTTTAGAAATGTATTGCGAATGGAATCAGATTCACTTAGAAGATACAATTGCATTTGGCGATAATGAAAACGATAATTCTTTACTACTCACAAGTGGATGGGGAGTCTGCCTAAAAGACGGCAATCCAAACACAAAGGCATTGGCCGACGATATTACTGACTACGATTGTCTTGATGGTGGTGTAGGACACTACATATTTGATCATATATTAAACAACAAGGATGTGAAATTCTAAAGTTCCACATCCTTTTTCATTAAGAAAGACTTTTTCTGTGAAAAAGTCACACGTCATATTATTTTTCTCCTGTATTCTTTACTATTCGTGTACACCAATTTAAAAGAAAGAAAACCCAATCAACATAATGTGGATTGGGTTAACAATACTTAGTTATTAGAATGTAGTAATTTATTTGGAATATACATTAAACCTCGTTTAAACACATCCCAAAAACTTAATGATCGAAGCATTCGATCTGCAGGTACATATTCTCTTATAGCACGCAGTGTTTTTTTGTTGTCTTTTGTAGAGAAAGTAAAGTATGTTTTCTCATTTATGAAAATCACAAATCGAGAAATACTTTTATTAAATAAGACACTCGCTTCTACTCGATCAATTGTATCCCATGGAATTTGAATACAATCTTCAACATTTCTTTCATTATAGAATTCAAACGCTTTATTTCCAACCATGACATTTCCATTTGTACTTAATCCTGCAAAAGATGTTGCCTTAATTGTTAAATCTACTTTTGAATTTAATGATTGTGCCATATGTACCTCCTTAAGCTATTACATAATTCCGATTACACGACCAATAATACCAACTACGAATAATGCGATGATAATTGTGATTGGAGAAACTTTCTTCTTCAATAATTTACAGCATAATAAAGTTAATAATAAAGCTGCAAGACCAGGAATCAATGAATCTAAGTTTTGTTGTAAAGTTGTAACTTTGATTTGATTTAAACCAGTAGCTCCTAATGAAGAATATTGTTCTAATGCACTCTTAATTCCATCAGCATTTCCTTGAATTTGTGACCAATCAATGTATGCACCTTCAGATTGAGCAACACTTGAAACAACTGGAGTAAACGAAATACTTACCCAACGTTGAACCAATGCACCAATGATAAACATACCTAAGATACTTGCACCTTGAGTTATTTTTCCAAGAAGTCCACCTGACATATCTTTAGCAATTTTAGTACCTACATTGTAACCAAATTCTTGTGTATACCACATGAATGCTAAACGAATTACGTTCCATAATACAAAGAATAAGATAGGTCCTAGAATATTTCCACTTAATGCTAAAGAAGCTCCTAATGCACCTAAAATTGGACGCATTGTAAACCAGAATACTGGGTCGCCAACACCAGCTAAAGGCCCCATCATACCTACTTTAACACCTTGGATTGCTGTATCATCTACATTTTCACCATTTGCTTTTTCTTCTTCCAAAGCAAGTGTAACACCCATTACTGGACTTGACACATAAGGGTGAGTGTTATAGAACTCCATGTGACGTTTTAAAGCAGCAACTTGATCTTCCTTGTTAGAATATAATTTTTTGATTGCAGGAATAATTGAATAGCACCATCCACCATTTTGCATACGTTCATAGTTCCAAGAACCCTGAAGGAATTGATGACGCCACCAAACTTTTTTACGATCTTGTTTAGTTAATGTAATTTTTTCAGCCATTTTCATTTACCTCCTTCAAAATCCTAGTAATCATTCAAGATGTCGCCTAATGGATCACCAGAACCAGTATTCGATCCTCCACCATTATTTTTAGCAGCATCTTTCAAACCTAAATAAACGATTGCGATAACAACACCAATAACACCTAAAGCAATTAGTGTGAATTCACTTACACAAGCAAATACGAAACCTAAAGCGAAGAATGGCCAAGTTTCCTTTGTAGCCATCATGTTGATAACCATTGCATAACCAACGGCAGCAACCATTCCTCCACCAACTGTCATACCACCAGATAACCAAGCTGGCATTGCATTTAATACACCAGTTACAACTGAACTAGGTACGAAACATAATGCAGCAGCAGGAATCGCAATACGAACACCTTGTAAACAAATACCTACAATTTGCCAACGTTCAATTGCTCCAAAATCACCTTTTTCAGCAGCAGCATCCATGAAGTGAACAATTGGAATTGCAATTGTACGGCAAAGCATAGTTAAGAATAAACCAGCTACTGATAATGGAATAGCTACGGCAATTGCTGTAGAAATAGCAGTTGTAGTATCTGTTGTTCCACCATTTAAACCTAAAACCATAATAATTGCAGAAGCAACTGAAGCTAGTGCAGCATCGGGTGCAACAGCTGCACCAATGTTTGCCCAACCTAAAGCCATCAACTGCAAAGAACCACCTAACATAACACCTTCTTTTAAGTGACCAGTAACCAAACCAATTAATGTACATGCTACTAATGGTTGGTGGAATTCAAATTGGTCAAGAATCCCTTCCATACCGGCTAAGAAGGCAACAATTATAACTAAAATAACGCTAATCGCTGACATAATAATCTCCCTCTAAATTTACTTTAATTCTGTTTTTGCTTTTTTAAGAATTTCATCGAAGTTTTCAGGTGAATCTGTTGGCACCTTACGAACATCGATCTTAATTCCCATTGCTAATAATTCATCAAATGTTTTTACATCATCACTTCCCATAGAAACGGCCTTTGTACAAACTACCTTTCCTTGAGAGTGTGCCATTGAACCTAAGTTCAATTCTTTAATATCAACTCCACCTTTGATAGCTCTTAATGCATCTTGTGGTGTTTCAAACAACAACATCGCTTTTGTGGCTCCAAAACGAGGATCTTTCGCGACCTGGATCATCTTATCGATTGGAACGACATTTGCTTTTACTCCCGGAGGAGCCGCCTGTTCGATCATGCTCTTTCTTAAATTGTCATGAGCTACATTGTCACTAACAACAATGATACGGTTTGGTCCAACTGTCTTTGTCCAAGCTGTTGCTACCTGACCATGAAGTAAACGTGTGTCAATACGTGCTAAACCATATTTAATATGTCCATCTCCAAGAACTGTTCCTTCTGGAATAGCTCCTTGAGGGGCTGCGCTTACTTCCGCTTTCTTTTCTTCTTTTGGTTCTAATTCTTTTGGATTAATCTGTACACCCTCTTGTGCCGTCTGCATGACGTGTGCTGCAATTTCGTGCGCCTTCTCCATTGAAAATCTAGAAGCATACGTTTCAATCAACATAGGCAAATTCAATCCTGTGACAATTGCCCATTTGTCTTCGTGACCATCTAACAAGGCACTTGCCTGATTGAATGGAGTTCCTCCCCATAGGTCAACTAAGAACAATACTTCTTCTTGATTTTCAAAAGAAGCGATCGCATCTTCCATCTTCTTTCGAATGTCTTCAGGTCCTTCACTAGGCATCAAAGTACAAGGCTTTACATTGGCTTGTTCACCAAAAATCATAGCTCCTGACTGGAAGATACCATTCGCAAATTCACCATGACTTGCAAGAATAATTCCTACCATATATTTTCATCCTTTCTTAGAAATTCAATACGCAAAAAAAGACAGACATATACATTTAAACTGAAGATATACAATAAACCAATAAAAATTATATCTTCAATCAAAATAGTAAATGCCTGCCTAACCAGTTACACGCTATTGAATATTCACTTTTTACATCTGAAAATTTACCACTTTCTGAAAGCGTTGTCAACATTTTTCACGAAATAATCGTACTCGATAAAATTCTTTCCAAGTGTAAAGCCAAATACCCCAACTCCGAATCTGGCAAATCTTTATGTAAAACACGGCTCAATTGTTCACATAAAACACGAGCCTGCTCATAAGCAAATGGAAACTTTTCTTTTGTGAACTCTGTAATATCCATCTGCAATTCCTCATCATTATTTAGTCTCAACAACAAAAACTTAATATGATTCATTAAACGAATATATGACAATGAATTCGCATCAATACGAATATTTAAATCAGCTTGTAATTTCTTGAAGAATTCACGAATCATACGCATAACTTCCATCGACTCTCCTACTTTATTTACCGATATAGCCGAGTGAATATGCAAAGTGATAAAAGCAATTTCATCTGTATTAATTTCTTCATGCGTATATTTTTCAATGACATCCTTTGCCTTTAACGCCACTGAATATTCATCCGGAAACATAAGTTGAATATCCATATTAAATGGATTGGATGGGAAATCCTTCTCTTTAATTCTTTTTATCGCAAAATAAATATGATCCGCTAAAGACAATAAAATATCATGTTCTACTTTACCAAATTTCTCTTTTGTTAAAGTAATAATTTCAGATGAAATTTCAATATACATTGGATCAATGTAATCAAAAATATTATTCGATTTCTGTTTCGCCTGATATGACTTTTGCATCTTATACTGCTTTGCATTACGCGGAACATCCACTTGTTCCCCTTGTTTTTTACCAAAACCAATTCCTTTAGACATCACAATTATTTCTTCATTTTCTTTTAAAACCAAGATTGTATTATGATTCAAAACCTTTAAAATTTCATACATATCCATTATCCCTTTACCCTTAACATCATATCATGACATTGCATTTTTCCATATTTTTTTTCTATTTCTGCACCATCTTTTATTTTCGTAAATACAATTATAATATTCTCATCTAACGCATTGTCTTTGATATACTTTAAATCTGCATTCCACAAAACATCTCCGGCTTTTACTTCTTGGTTTGGTCTAACCAACAATTCAAACCCCTTGCCATTTAATTTCGCCGAATCCGTGCCAAAATGAATTAAGATCTGTGTATTATCATCAATTGTAATACCAATCGCATGCTTTGTTGGATAAATCATTGAAATAACTCCATCACACGGCGCCACAACAACCCCATCATACGGACGAATCATAATGCCATCACCCATCAATTTATGTGCAAACATAGAATCCGTTGCATCTTCTATCGGCATTACTTCCCCATTTACTAAACATTCAAGTTCCAACTGTGTTTTTGTTTCTAAAACAACTTCTTTATCCTCAAAATCATAACTTTCCGGCACATTCAACATATACTCATCCAGTTTTGTCTTTATATTCGAAGCCTGAGGACCATAAATAATTTGAATTGCATTTGGCTGACACATAATAGCTGCAGCCCCCGATTTTTTTAACAACCCTTCATTGATTAAAGTATCATCTTTGATTGTCGCTCTTAATCTTGTGATGCAACAATCTAAATCCGTAAAGTTACTTCGTCCACCTAAGCCTTGAACAATCATCTGACTTCTAGGATCGATCAACGATTTATCAAAACTAAAATCATACTTTTTCTTATCAAACACCTTAATGCTTTCGTCTCTTCCAGGCGTTTTTAAATCGTACTTTACAATCAAAAACTTAAACACCCCATAATACACAAAGAAATATACCAAGCCAATCAAAACTACAATCATCCAATTTGTCTTCGCATTTCCCTGCAAAATCCCAAACAATGTAAAATCAAGCAACCCAGCTGAAAAAGTAAATCCAATCGCAACCTGTAAAGCTTGTGCAACCACAAAACATGTGGCGGCTAATAACACATGAACAACATATAATAATGGCGCCACAAACAAGAAAGAGAATTCAATCGGCTCTGTAATTCCTGTTAATGCACTTGTTAAAGCGGCCGAAAGCAATAAACTCGCCGTCTTTTTTTTAGCTTCTGGATTTGCACACTTATACATGGCTAAAGCTACGCCAGGCAAGCCAAAAATCATAAAAATAAATTCCCCAGAGAAAAATTTAGTTGCATTCACACTAAAATGAGTCACACTTGGATCGGATAATTGCGCAAAGAAAATATTCTGTGCGCCCGATATAATTGAACCATTTACCATCTGTACACCGCCTAGAGCACTCTGATAAAATGGCATGTACCAAACATGATGCAAGCCAAAAGGAACTAAACTACGCTTAATAACTCCATAAATAAATGTCCCAAAATAGCCGGAGTCAGATATAAATCGTCCTAAATTATAAACGCCCTGCTGTAATGGTGGCCAAACAAAATACAAAAGCACTCCAACTAATACATATGTAATAGCACAAATAATTGGAATAAAGCGTTCTCCTTCATAAAAAGAAATCACATTTGGCAGTTGAATCTGGTAAAAACGATTATGCAAATAACTAACACCAAGTCCAACTATAATTCCGCCAAACACACCCATTTCAAGCGACAAAATTCCACATACCGAAGTAATAGATCCATCTAGAATATAATTTGAAGCCACACCATTCACTATACTTCCATCTAAACAAAGTAACGCATTAATTGTGGCATGCATCACAAAAAAGGCAATAATAGCTGCAAGAGCAGCGACTTCTTTTCTTCGCTTAGACATTCCTAAAGCTATAGAAACCGCAAAAATTAATGGTAGATTATCAAATAAAATTTTGCCCACTTTTTTCAATAAAATTAAAACACAATATAAAAAGGTTCCTTGCCCTAATACTGATTCTAAATGCAATGTCATTATGGTTGTTTCATTGGTCAAAGAACTTCCTACACCCAAAAAAATACCTGCAACAGGAAGCACTGCGATAGGTAACATAAAGGATTTTCCCATCCTTTGTAAAAAACTAAACACATGATGTTGTTTCATTGATTAATACCTCTACTGTATTTATGATGATAAATGACATCTGTCAAAAAGTCCATAAAAAAGGCAATGAAGCTTTCATAAGAAAAAAAGTAAAAATCTGATTTCTACTTGATTAAATATGTTCTTTGATAAAAGAAGAAATTGTTTCTTCTACTTTATCACGTGCTTCTATAGATGCAAAGTCATGCCCTCCATTTGAAACTTTATGGAACTTGGCATTTTGATACCCCCTGAGCATAACGTAAACAAGTTTCTTCATCCACTTGATCATCATCTGCACGTATCAACATAACTGGACCATTATATCCTTTAGCTTCCGTAAAAGGATCTGGATGTTTTGTCATTTCATTATTAAAAGATGCCTTAAATCATACACTCTCTATATCAATGTAATCTTGGCCCATTTATTTCATAGCCTCTGCCATTTGATCACGACTAAACCTCAGGCAAACACCTGGACATAATAATATCAAACCATGAGACTGAATTTTAGGCGCACATGAAATTACTTTACCAAGATTTTTAAGAAAGTAATGAACAAAACACCTAGTGAATATTTCAAAACCATTAAAAATGAAGCTAGAAGTTCATAATATGCTGATTCAAACCATTAGAATATCTAGTGAATTCAAAGAAAAAAATTGCGATAAAAAAGCGGTCATTTAATTGACCACTTTATTCACATATAGACTATTTATAGGTTTAAAGGAAAACAAATTGGGTAGTCGATATGTTAGATTTCGCCACGACGCTTCTTAAGTTCTAATACATTCGCTTCGACACGATTTTTACTTAATGGATATAAGAACATCAATACCAATGCGATTCCAACAAATCCAATCGCAGGAATGATACAAGTCATATTAAAGATGCCATTAACTACTTCTGGATTAAATGCAGTGGCTGCAGAATATCCAATCACTGATAACAATGCACCAATCATACCACTTGATAAAGCTTGTCCAATTTTACGTGCAAATGAGTATACTGAATAGATTGTTCCATCTTCACGAACACCGTTTTTAACTTCTGCATCATCAATTACGTCAGTAATCATTGCCCAGATAACCATATTGAAGAATCCAACACCAATATTGGCTACCACATAGAATACAACATATGTATATGGATTCTCTGGTTTTAATACCCAACAAATCAAATAAACAACAGCACCAAATAAACATGAACCAATAGCTAATTCTTTTTTACCATATTTTGCAGATAACTTTGTAGCTAATGGTGCACAAACAACTAACATAACAAGACTACCAGCTAATGCAGCTACCGATTGAGCAGCTACATTACCATAGAAATTCGGGAACAAATACGCATTCATACCTTGCATAGTAAGCATTACAAGTAGTAACAAGATTGCAGCTGCAATAATACCAATCAATGAACGGTTTGTAACTAAACTCTTCATCAAATCACCAAAGTTAAATTTTGTATTGTTTTGAGGAACTTCTACACGTTCAGTTGCTAACTTGAAGCACAACATATAACAAATCACAGCCATAACACTGAATACACCAGCAATAATTGTCATACGATTTCCAGATAATATAGTATTTCCATTGACTGTTTCATATGCGAACAATGGAGTACCTACACCAATTACTAAACCAGCTAATGTGGAACCGATTGACCTCCAAGTTGATAAACTTGCACGATCTTTTGCATCTGCTGAAATCGCAGAAGCCATTGAACCATAAGGAATATTGATTGAAGTATAGAAAATACTTCCCCATAAAATATAAGTTACAATCATCCAAACAACTTTGAATAAATACGGCATATTCGCAAATCCAGATTGGAATACCAAGAAACTAGAGATCGCAACAGGACCGCACATACGTCGAAGCCATGGTTTAAACTTTCCGTCTTTTGTAGGCTTAGAACGGTCTACAATCTGGCCCATTGCAACATCCGTGAAGGCATCCACAAATCTTGCAGCCATCATTAACACACCAACAACGGCTGCATGAATACCCATAACGTCTGTATAGAATTTCAACATAAAGCTTGAAGACAAGATGAATGTAAAATCATTTCCAAAGTCTCCAAACATGTAACCGATTTTATCTTTGAACCCAAAAGGACGAACATTATTTTTTTCACTCATACTGCTTATCCTCTACTTCTTAATCTTGATCAATTGCGCATTTAAGCTTTCAATAAATCCTTCTGGAACTAGACTACCAGCCATTTTTTGCATATTTTCCATATTCATACCCTTCATCATATCCCACATACCTTCACCAGGTGCGATATTGAAGTTTGTCGCAAGTTTAACTGCCTTTTGAACAATCGCAAAGGCATCTTTATTATGAGAAATTTCTTCCATCGTATCTTTAATACTGTACATTCCTTCAGGGAATTCCATTGGAGCTTTAAGATCCATATCTCCAACGGCTTCAAACCAGTTTTTAACACCTTCTGCACGCTCATTTACTTCAGGCAAGACATAAATTGAAGGTTCTTTTTCTACCTTTTCTAATGTAATGCTGTCTTTTACATCACCCGCAACAGCTAATACTGTATTGAAGCCATCTTTTAATGCTACATTGAACACAAATACTTTATCTGCACTTAATTCTTGTACCAATTCATCATTTAGATATAATGCTACACTTGGCTGGTTTGAATACACACGAATTTGAGTTGTTTCTCCAGCTCTTTGTGCATAGCGACTACCACATACATGTACCATTGGTTCTGCATTCCAATATGCTTTATAAATGAAGTAGCTGTCTTTCTTTGTCTTACGATCCATTGTGACTAGCCCCTTGTTGTTACGACCTTTAACGCCGCCCTCATCACGAGCTGCACATCCAAAATCAAACATATTCCATACATGGCTTGACCAGATCCAAGGACGATCATTCAATACTTTGGCCATGTGCTCATGGTACAATGCCTGATATTCTTCACTGTAGTCTTTACAGGCTGGATTAGGTCCATGATAAGTGATAATACCTTCACAACCATATTCAGATAGACCTAGACATAAATCTGGATGTTTTTCATGGAACATATCCATCCAAGGACCATTGTCCTCCATTTTTCCGCCATACCATCCGAAATAGTGGTTGTAGCTGATCACATCTGTAATTTCATGCATTGGACTATCCACTGGAGTCATACTTACATGTGCAATTGTAGTTAAACGAGATGGATCCAATTTTTTAGCCAACGCATTCAATTCTTTATGGTTTTCCACCAACTTTTCACTGATTCCACCAATCAAGATTTCATTTGAGATTCCCCAGAAACAAATAGACGGGTGATTGTAGTTTTGGATAATCAATTCTTTCAACTGACTGATACAATTTTGATGTGCGTCTGGATTCTTATTGAATACACTGATAAATGGAATTTCAGCCCAGACGATGAAGCCTAATTCATCACATGCCTCATAGAAATCTTGACTGTGTTGATAGTGAGCCAAACGAATTGTATTTGCTCCTAGATCTTTAATGATTCTTGCATCTTCATAGTGATCTTCACGAGTCAACGCATTTCCTTTATACAATTGATCTTGGTGACGACTTACACCACGTAATGGTGTTTCTACACCGTTGATAATAAATCCTTTACTTGGATCACATGAGAAGCTACGAACACCTGTCTTCACTGTCACTTCATCAAATGTTTCATTACGTCTTTGCAGTTTCGCTGTTACTGTATATAAGTATGGATTGTCGATATCCCAGTTTGTCGTATCTGAAACAAAGACAGATACTTTTGTAGAATCTGCAGGACGACAAGCTGAAGCCATTTCTTTTCCATCGGCATCTAAGATTGAATATAATACGGTAAAGTTTTCATCGGCATCCTTTACGAATGATTCGATTTCAAAGTTTGCACCGCCATCACATGGATAAGGCATCACTTTAATTCCAGGACCGCCATAGTACTCTAAATCAAAGTGAGCTTCTGTTGTACAAATGATGTTGACTCCACGATACAAACCTCCATAGAATGTAAAATCTGCACTTTGGGGATATACACTGTCTTTATACTCATTGCTGCAAGCAATCACTAATAAGTTTTCTTCATCTTCTTTGCACAAATCAGTAACATCGGCACGGAAGATTGAATATCCACCTTCATGATACGTAACCTTAGTACCATTCACATACACTGTAGCTTGTTGGCCAGCAGCCAATACTTCTACGAATACTTTAGAACCACCAAACGCTTGCGTTGGAGTTTTAAAAGTTTTCGCATACCAGTAGTTTCCACGATCATATGAACCATTTCCATCGTGTCCATCTACCGCATTCCAAGTATGAGGCAAATTCACTGTTTGCCAGTCTGTCGGCATAACATTAGGTAGCCCAACGTCTTTTTGAATAAACAGCCAATTTTCATTTAAATTAATAATTTTTCGCATCTTTTTTCTCCTTTTTAATATTTTATTTACCAAACACAAATCTTTATCTATATTGTAATCGCTAACATTGCATGATGGTAGTAATATATTATTGTTTTATAGTAATTTATTACTGTATCCCCTTACATTATCGAAAATTATTTCTTACCATCAGCTTATTTAACTCGATTTAAGAAAAAAAGGCAACAGATTAATACCTTTATATATAGCACATTATTGACTTAATCATAATATTATACGATAATACAGTTAAATATTACTATTAAAGGAGAAATATTATGGATTATGAGAGAGAATATGCATTTGTCATTAAATATTTGAATAAATTATCTATCAAAACAGCGCTTATCCATATATATGAAAACGATACCCCTACATTTGATCTAGGTCTTAGAAAAATTATATATGGTACTGATGACTACCCTAAATTTTTTGAATTTTTAACATCTGCAGGTAAATCTAATACAATCTATCAAATCAATGATAAGTATTTTTGTAAGTACTATGCGCTACGTCTTCCGAATAAACCTGGTACTTATTTGATGATTGGTCCTTATTTGGATCAAGAGATCACCCAAGAATCTTTATTAAACCTAGCCGATCATTATAATTTTTCACCGCAAATATTTTCTCAACTAAAATACTTCTATGAAAAAGTTCCTATTATTAAAGATATCGATCATTTATTATTACTCATCATCACCCTAGGCGAATATTTATGGGGTAATATGAACAACTTTTCACTTGAAAAAGTCGATCCTCATTCCATTGAATGGGCACAGCCTGTTTCTAGAGAAAAAAAAGAAACAAATGATGATGCATTTCTAACAATGAAAGCTATGGAAGAACGATACGCCAGAGAAAATGGACTTATACAGGCTGTCTCAAAAGGATTAATTCACGAAGCTGAACAATTTTCTTCCTCATCGATTTTTTTTGAAATGGAAAAAAGATTGAGCGATCCCATTCGCGATATTAAAAACTATACGATTATTTTAAATACGATATTAAGGAAAAGTGCCGAAAAAGGAAAAGTACATCCAATACATCTTGATGCACTATCGAGTCAATTTGCGAAAGAAATTGAGAATATCACCTCGGTAAAAAAAGGTATTGAACTTCAAAAAAATATGGTTGAAAAATATTGTCTATTGGTTAAAAAACACTCCATCAATCATTATTCTTTACCTATCCAAAAAGTCATCACATATATTGATACGGATTTAACTGCGGATTTAAGTTTAAGTGCTCTTTCAAACTTATTAAATTTAAGTCCAAACTATTTATCAGCCCTCTTTAAAAAAGAGGCAGGAACTACACTTACAAACTATGTAAACACAAAAAGAATTGAACATGCAGTCTATCTACTGAGTTCAACAGATATGCAGATTCAAAACATTGCTCAATATTGTGGTATTCCTGACGTAAATTACTTTACTAAGATTTTTAAGAAAGTAATGAACAAAACACCGAGTGAATTCAAAGAAGATATTCGATAAAAAAAGCGTACTTCACACTACCAAGAAGTACGTTTTCTCTTACATATTATTATTTTACATTAAAGCCAAAGTAGCGGACTGCATTATTATATGAAATCCCCTTAACAATCTTTTCTAAAGCTTTATAATCGGCTGGATATTCACCATTTTCTACCCAATTTCCCAATAATTCACAAAGAATACGACGGAAATACTCATGACGTGTATACGACAAGAAACTACGAGAATCTGTCAACATACCGACAAAGTTTGATAATAAGCCAAGATTTGCCAGAGACGTCATTTGATCTGTCATACCTGTTTTATGATCATTAAACCACCACGCTGAACCTTGTTGAATCTTTCCAATGTTACTTGAATCTTGAAAACAACCAATAATTGTACCAATGGCTGCATTATCCATTGGATTTAAAGAATATAGAATTGTTTTAGGCAACTCATCCGTGATTGCAAGTGCATTTAGATAATCTGCCATTTCACTTGAAGGTGCAAAGTTATTGATACAATCAATACCTGCATCTGGACCTAACTTATTAAATACAGCCTTGTTGTTGTCACGCTTAACCCCATAGTGTAGTTGCATCACCCAATTCTTCTTATTGTATTCTTTACCTAAAGCCACCATAAATGCAGTTTTAAACACTAACTCTTCCTCATGCGTAATAACCTCACCCTTGAAACGCTTCGCAAAGATTTCCTCAACCGTTTCAAACGATGCTGGTTTATACATTACATACTCTAATCCATGATCACTTACACAACACCCATTGGCTTCAAAGAAATCCATTCGATTCTTTAGGGCTTTAATCAATGTTTCAAAACTATGGATTTCAATTCCACTTACTGAACTTAAACGAGTTAAGTACTCCAAGTAGTCTGGCTTTTCTAAACTCATAGCTTTATCTGGACGCCATGCTGGAAGAACTTTAACATCAAAAGAATCATCTTCAGCTATCTTTTTATGCCATTCTAAAGAGTCTGCCGGATCATCTGTAGTACATAATAATTTAACATTCGAGTTTTGAATTAAACTACGAGCGCTCATACCCTTCAATTTTTCATTACATAAATTCCATACTTCTTCCGCTGTATCGCCATTTAAGTAACCTTCATAACCAAAATATTTTTTAAGCTCTAAATGAGACCAATGATATAAAGGGTTGCCAATCGCCATTTCCAATGTTTCGGCCCACTTTTGGAATTTTTCGCGATCCGATGTATTTCCTGTAATATATTTTTCCTCCACACCATTCGAGCGCATTTGACGCCATTTATAGTGATCCCCACCAAGCCATACTTGTGTTATATTTTCAAACTGACGATCCTCATAAATTTCTTTTGGATCCAAGTGACAATGATAGTCAATAATTGGCATATTTTCAGCGTATTCATGATACAACTTTTGTGCGGTTGGCGTAGATAATAAGAAATTTTTATCCATAAATTGTTTCATATATATTCCTGCTTTCTAGTTGTTTTAAAGTAATATGGACCGATATTCATAGGGAAAATAGAATACCGATCCTTTTTTATATATAGTAACAGACGACTAAAAGTTAGACATTTTAATGTAAGTATATTGTTGTTGTAAATTAGGAGAAATAAATACATGATAGTAATCTGTTGCTACCGAAATAAATTATTATCTTTGAACGCGGCCTGAACCATCTCCACCAGCTAATTTCAACACTTCGCCC
>NZ_JAJDMK010000004.1:0-78591 GCF_020593575.1 Holdemanella sp. DFI.5.55 | reverse complement strand
TCTGATACTCCCCTATAAAAATGGCTATTTATCAACTGTTTGTTGTGACATAGCCATTTTTTATAAAAGTTGACATATGATAGATATATGAAGTAAAGGACTTAGATATATATGACACTTGAAGAATTAGTAAATCAACATCATACTCAATTAAATGAAAACGATTTATATATATTAAATTTTATTTTCCAAAATATGGAATTATGTCAAGGAAAAACAGTATCCGAAATAGCACAGTTATCAAATGCGAGTGCATCCAGTATTATTCGAATTGTTCAAAAATTAGGATTCAAAGGCTATAGCGAATTCAGATATTTTTTAAGAAACGAACTCGATCGAAAGGATCGTGCAAGCGTTATTAACACGAATAAGATTGGTTCTTCTGTTGTGTTAGAAGATGTGACATCTACAATTCGTTTATTTGAACAAAATAAATTTATTGAAGATATTTATAAACTAATGGCAACTTCAAATCGAATCTATGCTTATGCAACTGGATATGGACAATCCTTGATGTTAAAAGAATTCTCTAGATGCTTAATCAATGTTGGAATTCACTTGATTATTATTCCTGGACAGATTGAACTTAATTTAATTTCAAACACATTAAAGCCGAACGATTTATTATTTATCGTTTCTCTGTCTGGTAATGTTTCAAAGCTTAAAACAGATATACAAACCGTTCAATTAAAAGGAACTCCAATTATATCGATTACACTATTTTCACAGAATGAATTATCTCACATGGCTAAATACTCTTTATACTACCAAGTATCAAATATTAACCAAGAGACAAGATTGAATAATTCTTCATTCTGTACATTAATGCTTATATTTACACTATTGTATGAGGGTTATATTAACTATAAGAAGAATGCAAAGTAGACATTCTTCTTTTAATTTGCAAAAAAAAGCAATTTAAAGAATTTTCTCTAAATTGCTTATGTGTTTATTTATTTTGTGGATAAATCTTTAACTAATTCAAGTAATACGTTAGCACCTTTTTCAATGTCTGTATACTCCGTCCATTCTTCTGGACAGTGAGATACTCCACCATTTCTACTAGGTACATAAATCATGTTTGTATCTACAAAATCAGCCATAATCATAGAATCATGTCCTGTTCCTTGGTTCATTTGTTTATGACTATAGCCTAGTTCATCACAAATTTTTTCCATTTTTTCAACATTCTCATAATTCATAATACTAGGACCTGTTGGGTTTGGATAATTGACTCTTCGAATTTCTTCTAACTCGGTTTGAATACCATATCTTTCTGTTACTTCATTTAATAAATCTGTAATAATCTTATTGAAATCATTATTATCAACTACTTCTTTCGTGAAAGTACGAATTTCAATTTTACCCTCAACATATTCTGGTACGAACTGATTTGAGTTAGGAACAATATTCAATTGTCCAACCATTCCTGTAGCATCATCACCGAATGTACGCATTACCGCATTGAATTTTTCAATGAAATAAGCAGCTCCTACTAGAGCATCTTTTCTTTTACTCATTAATTCTGTTGAATCTGCAGTTTTTCCATGGAATTTGATTGTATATCTTCCAATACCAGCAAGATATTTAATTAATCCAACTTCAATATTTTCACGATCCAAAACAGGACCTTGTTCAACGTGTAATTCTAAGAAGTTTTTAATTGTTTTTGGATCTCTTTTTGCCTTTTCCAAATCTGGTTCAACACCATACGCTCTTAAAGCCTCTAATTTAGTTTGTCCAAAACGGTTTTTACGAGTCTCTAGCTCATGATAAGTAAGAGTTCCCATCATAGCTCTTGAGTTTGTAACACCAGTACTTGGCCCAAAAGTAAATCCTTCTTCAGCATTCATTAAAATCAATTCAAGAGGATAATCATTTTCAAAATTATTTTCGTGTAATACACGCATAACTTCTAATGCCGAAACGGATCCGGCAACTCCATCGAATGCGCCTGCATGATAAACTGTGTCATAATGAGATCCTAACATAACACATGGCGCATCTTTTAATTTACCTTCACGACGTCCAAATAATGTTGACATGCCATCTTCATAAACAGTCAATCCAATTTTTTCCATTTCAGATATTAAATATTCCTTAGCCATTTTATCTTCTTTTGTGTACGAAGATCTAGTTACACCACAACCAGGAGTTTCATTAAATGTGGCTAACGTTTCAATATCATTTTGAATTCTTTTTACATCTACTTTCATATCTAATACTCCTTTAATCTAATACTCCTTTAAGCAACCAAATCATATCATTGAAAAATTAAAGCAACAATGCATCTAAATCATTATGGTTGTATATTCAAATTCTGAATATTTATTTAAAAAAGTAGGAAAAATTACAAAGAATCTCCTACTCTTTTTGATTTTATCTATTTATTAAACTCAATAATATTATCTTGGCCAGTTGTTACATTACTGTGAGATTTAATAATTGAAAATTTCTCTTTATTAGGGAATATAATCATGCAAGTTGGGTCTTTACCTTCACTCTTCAATACATCAAAATCAACCTCTACTAAAGCATCTCCTGCTTTAACAACATCCCCTTGTTTTACTAAAGGTTTAAAGCCTTTTCCATTTAATTCAACTGTATCAATACCAATATGAATAATCATTTCAATACCGTTCTTTGACTTAATACCAAAGGCATGTGAAGTAGGAAATACCGTTACAACTTCTCCATCCATTGGCACAACAACAACTTTTGATGTTGGAACCACCGCAAATCCTGGACCCATCATTTCTTGTGAAAACACAGGATCATTCACTTCACCAATTGGTAAAATTTTTCCGTCTACCGGACATAAGAACACTTCTTTTTTCTTTAAAAAGCCAAACATATTTATTCCTCCGTTTTTACTAATTATAGTATGGATTCTTTCGATTTATCATTCATTTTATGAATATCTATTCTTTAATTTTATTATCCTATAAAATCATAAGTCTTATCTTTATTATTGTTACTATCTTTTAAAAATTCTAATTGCAATGGGCAGAATTCAAAAAATGGTTGAATTTCAGTAAATTTGGAATTACTAGATTCAACCTCGTGGTATTTACTATTTCTTAATAGGGTTTAGTTTTACAATTGAGCTTATAGTGATTACACATGAAATAATCTTTGGATTTTCGTGATTAAAGATTATTTATTGTTTTACAACCAATGCTTTATCATGAGCTAGTAAGAACGGTCTTAAATAAGCGACAGTAGAGCACATAGGCATAACATCTTCTGATAGATTGATACCTAAAGTATTAATTATATAAGTTCTTCTTTCAGTCATTCTATTATACATACCTGGATATTCTTTTTTGATTTGATTACGTAAATTTTCATCAGCTAAAAGAATTGTACTTTCAGCAGAAGAACCAGTATAACCAGAAACTGATGGAATAATATCGATTTGTAATAGCATTCCAGATTGTAATACTTCAGTTGAGTTTTCATAAATAGGAGAAGACATCCATTCTTCTTCAGCAGTTAAATGACCAGGACATAATGACCAACCATATTTTTCTTTTGGTAATTCACTTTCAATTAAATCAAATATTTCATGACCTTGTAACCCACATTTGATGTTTTCAAGCCACGCAACATAAGCATTAAAATATGGAATAGTAACTCTTTCTAAATAATCTTTTTGATCAACGGGAAGTTGTGTTTCATTTTCGACAGCAAATCCGCATCTTGAACTTAAGCCACCACGGTATCCTACCGTTAAAGAAATAGGATCACCTAATTTAACAGTATTATCACGTGGAAACATATTTGCTTTAATAAATCTAGGACCACTAGAAGCTATTGTAACAATAGAAGTATGTTGTCCATTTCTAACAAGTTTATCACCTAGTTCTAGTTCATTTATGCCAAGATTTAAATCATTCATGGCATCTAAAATACAATCACTAGCTAATGCTGCACCATATTCATAATGAGCTATTTCATTTGGATTATTTGTACATCTGACGCCATTTTCACCAATAAATATTGAACATTCATTACTTAATAAGTATTCATCGCCAATAATATCAATAATATTTTTAACAATATAATATGGAACATCATATGTGTGTTTGTTATCCTCTAAAATAGAAGTGAAGTTTTTCCAGCCTACTAAACCAATTCTTTGTCCTTTATCTAAACCGGCAGAAATAAGTAAATCTTTAAATGATATATCTGTACGATTTGGCTGATTAGGAAGTGAAAATAAAGACACATGTATAGTTTTACTGATTTTTACTCTAGATTTTCCAGCTTTACCTAAATTTTCATTACCTAGAACAATATTTATTTCACCGCTTTTATCTATAATTAATAATGCTTCCTCAAAACGAGTAAAAAATCCAACTAAATATTCAAAATTAGAACCATGCTCAACATCACCATAAATAACTAATTTATCAAGATGAAGTTTACACATTCTGGTAAGTATTTTTTGTTTTCTTTCTTCTATTGTTTCATCTGTTAAAAATACAGGACTGCCATTACAATCTTTTTTTGGTTCAGAAACTGTTGTTAAAATGATATTTTTCATTATTTCTCCTCATAGATATACAAAATTTGATACTTTTCTTTAAAATTATCAAAATTTTTGGTTACAAATATAACTGACCATACAACTTATGCCTACTTGCCAGTTCATATTTGATAGTCAGTTATAATTTTTTGAGTACCCACCTGTTTCCCCTTTGCAGAAATATTGTCGCATTTACTTCTTTAAAATAGGATGTCTATAATTGGATGTTTTAACTTAGGGGAATGAAATGGGAACTCAAATAATTTTTTATTTGATTATTTTTATCGCATTTTTATAATCAGAAATGATATAATCTGCTTTTTCGCAAGGAAGCATTTTATTTTTATTTATTGCTACCACTTTATAAACTCCAGCATTCTTTGCTGCAATAATCCCTGATATAGAATCTTCGAATACTATACATTCATCTTTTTTTAAATTAAGATTTTGAATACATTTCTCATAAATTTCAGGTGAAGGTTTTCCTTTGAAACTATAGTCGTTATAAATAATATTATTCCAATCAAACCATTTATATAATTTTAAATTTTCATAATGAAACCTAATATTATCTAATCCCGATGCTGTTGCAATAGCACATACATAATTTTTCATTTTTAAATCATCTAAAAATTCTGGCAAGCCGTCAACCAACTTATAATTTTCTTTGTCTGCCTTGCAAAAATCTCTGTATATTTTTTCTTTCTCTAGCTTTAATGTATTGATATTTTCTACATCATCACCTAAAAAATAATGTATACTCTCTTCTATATTTCTTCCATGAATGTAGTTGGAGAATTCTTCATCAGTTGGTTTTCTATGTATTAAATTTTTTAAAAATAATGTCCATGATTTTTCTAAAATTTCTTGATCAAAAATCATAGTACCATTAAAATCAAATATAATTGCTTTTATCATAATATCTTTTAAATTTAAATCAAGCACTCCATTATAAATTCTATCTATCAAATTTCAAATAGTATTTATAAGCTAAACGAATCACTTCTGCCTCTTTACCAAATCGAGGAATTCCGTGGCCAGCCAATGCAAGATCCGGTTCTTCTTTTAATTTATATAATCTTTCAAAGGATTCGCCTAATTTTTTAGAGTTATAAGACAAGTCTCCTTTCCATCCGGTTCTTGTAAATTCTCCCCATTTTCCATCTGTATAAAACATATCTCCACTAAACATAACATTTTCATCATCAATTCGAACAAAGTATAATAATGTTCCATCTGTATGTCCTGGCAAGCATAATATCTCAAATTCTAAGTCACCAATCTGTAATATTTCATCTTTATCAATCAAAATATCAGCTTTACAAGCTGGCATAACATGATTTGTACAAGGACTATATTCTCCTAAATGACCATCTTCTAGCATTTTAGCATCTTCTTTTCCCATTACAATTTTTGCACCACATTTCTGAAAATAATGTGCACATCCAGTATGATCGTCGTGGGCATGAGTTATTAATACATGTGTAATTTTGTTCTCATCAATATTCCAATATTTTAAATTTTTAACAATTACATCTAGTGCTTCTGGGCTTCCTGTATCAACTAACACATAACCATTTGAATGTTTAATAGCGTATGCATTACCTAAATATCCCCAAGGTCCTCCAGAAATCCAATAAATTCTATCATTAATTTTCATATAATCACCTATTTGCCTAAATCTTTCTTATCATCAAAACCAAAAAACCAAGTTAATACAAACGTTACAGTAAATACTAATACTATTCCAATTATAGCAAGCATAAAGTTGTTTCCACCTGCTGGATCCAAGAACTGAGGCAAACTTAAAAGAGAAACATTAATCATTTGGAATACTTTAACTTTAAAGATTCCAAAGAATAATCCGCCTACAGCGCATCCAATAAAAGAAGGGATAATTGGTCTTTTGTATTTTAATGTTAAACCATATGCACAAGGTTCAGAAATACCGGCGGTTGCAATAGAAAATGCAGCAGAACCAGCGATTTGTTTTAAATCTTTATCTTTTGTTTTCAACATAATTGCAGTTGATACAGCTAACTGTGAAAAGTTCCATGCAGTAAATCCAAGCCATAAGAATGGATCAAATCCTAAATTTGTCATATTTGATAATGCTACTGGCATAAAAACCCAATGACTTCCTGTCCAAATAAATAATGGCATCAAGAAACAAATTGCAAATACACCCAATACTGCATATTTGTTATAAATTACTAACATTGCATTTGCAATCAATTCTCCGACAATTGAACCAAATGGACCTGTTACAACCAGTGTTAGTGGAGCCATAATTAAAAACGTTGGGAATAAAGATAGCATTCCTAATTTAGTGAAAAATGTCTTACTTACTAGTTTTTCAAGCTTTGACTGAACCCAAACAGTAAACAATACAGGCAATAATGAAGAACTATAAGAGATAGCATGAACAGGTAGACCAAACAAACTAATACTTTCTCCATTATTTACTAAATTAATGAAATTAGGATGCAGTAAAATACCAGCTAACATTAAACTTAATACCGTATTACATTTGAAATATTTTGATGCACTATATGCAACTAATACAGGCATAAAATAGAAGAACGAATCACCCATTAAATTTAGCAAAGTATAAGTTTGACTGTCTGTACTTACAATATTTGTCAAAGTTAAAATAGTTAATATTGCTTTAAATAATCCAGCAACTACCATTCCCATCAAAATAGGGCTGATAGTTTGTGAAATTGCATTTAATATTTGACTACCATAATATTTAATTCCTTTAGGTCCTTTTTCTTCTTTTGTTTCTACTGGTTCTTCTAATTTGGAAACATCTATACTTGTTCCTTCCAAGTATTTTTCTACAGCTTTATAAACTTCATCTATTTCATTTCCTACAACAACTTGAATCTGACCCATTGTTTTCATAACTCGAACTACGCAAGGTATTTTTTCTAGCATTTCAACATTTACTTTTGAGTTATCTTTTACTTTAAATCTCAGTCTGGTAAAACAATGCTTAACTTCTTCAATATTTTTACCTTCACCTATATATTTAATAATATCTTCTGCATTTTTAGAATAATTTGACATTTATTTTTCTCCTTTCATAATTTAAAAATTCATTAATGTCGTATACGATTAAATTCGATTCATAAAATAAGTTATCAACAATATCTTTTCTCTAGTATCATCCTCCTATAAATATGTATTAAATGCCATTAAAAGGCGCCTATTTTAATTTCATTTAACAAAAAAAACCTAGAACATAATCAAAAAACAATTTGATTTGTGTTCTAGGTTAAGCCCTACTGGTAACAATCCTCTCGTGAACATAATCGATTTATATGTAAAATCAAGTATAGTTTTTCTTCAATTGACAATCGCCATTTAAAAAGTTCAAATAAATACTCAGAAATTGAATCTACGCAATCTGAAGTATCTGGATATGAGTTTTTCATTGTCATATACAACTCTTTATTTTCACTTTTTATTTCCTCCTTACTTCCAATTCGTTTTAATAAGTATTGAATATGTGAAACAAATCTTGAATAATTCGCTCCATCTTTGTTAATACTTATATCGAATTTATTTTCTATCAGTTTTGTAATTTCACTAATAATCACTTTATTTTCTGCATAGCCATCTATTTCTCCTGCTTTTCTGGCTTCTGCATTTATAATATGTAAACTAATAAAACTAGCCTCTTCTAATGGTAATTTTATATTTAATTTTTTTTCTATCAAAGACAACGCATATTTTCCTATAGCATATTCATTTTCATACAAGAATTTTATATCTTGAACAATCGGAAGAGTTATATTTAATCTTTCCTTATACCTTACTATAGCAAAATTGATATGATCAGCTAATGTAAAGATAACATTAGGACTAAAGATATAATCCAGTTCATTTTCTGCGTATTTTATAATCTCTTCAGAGAGTAACAAAATTTCTTCAGGAATTTCATTTATCATATGAACATAGTTTTCATCAATACCATAATATGTCTTTTGAATAACGGCTACATCAATTTCAAAAGGAGGCTTTTTGAACCCTATCCCTTTTCCAAAAGCAACCAATTCATTATTATCATCATCAAGGCATATAGCTACGTTATTATTAATGCATTTAACAACTTTCATCTTTTATCACCTATTTATCATCATTACAACATCTTTTATAGTTACTTCCTCTTTATTTGTGAATTCTATATTCAATCCTTTACTTGTCACAACAACAGGTGTTGTCAAATCAGTATGATGTGTTTCAAAAAAATCTCTATCAATTTTTAATAATGGCTGTCCTGTTGTCACTTTATCATTTTGATTAACCAACAATTCAAATCCCTTTCCATTAAATTCAACGGTTTCTAACCCAACATGAATCAAAATTTCAATACCATCTTCTGTTTCTATGCCTAATGCGTGCTTAGTACTTGCCACTGCAACAATTTTACCTTTACACGGAGAATATATAGTATTTTCATTGTATTTAAATGCAATACCATCTCCCATTATTTTTTCGGCAAACATTTGATCATTTACATCTTTTAAATCTACACACTTCCCATTAACTGGAGAATATATTTGAATCTTTTTTTGTACTTTGAATAGATTTTTTAACATAACACCAACTCCTTATAAACAAAAAACTCTTCGAAACTTCGCAAACATGCAATCCAAAAACACATGTAGGTAAAGCCTCAAAGAGTAACAATCCTGTATTCGCTTACATTATAATCTTGATAATAAATAATGTCAATACTTTTTTCCTTTTCTAACCATCCTTTCCAAATACTGTTGATTAAAATATGCATAGCCAACCGACTATGCATATTTAAACTTAACTGTGTAATCTTTGTAAGCATCCTGATTAGTAATCCATTTGGTCATATGTTCCTCAAATGATGTTTGCAACGGTGTACAAAGGGAACATAATAAAAAACTTAATAATGGACTGCCAATCTTACACAAAGTACCGCCCAACGAGACTACGGGCGGTATTTTTGTATCATGGCGGAGAAAGGAGGAACTTCCCACGGGGGCTTGACTGAAAAGTTGAGCCCCTTTTTTCATGCCAAAAAACAGGAGGTAAATGCTTATGGCAGATGATAAAACCACAAAAACGCCGGAACAGCCGGTAACGGATAGCGGGCCGGGCAAGGAAACGCCTCCCGCTCCCCCAAAAGAGCCGGAGAAGGTTTCCGTTTCCCCGGGGCCGGAAAAAAAGACGGAACCGGAGGTAAAGAACCCGCAGGTTTCCGTCTATAACTTCGCTGAAATTATGAAGGAAAAGAAAGCCGAGGAACGGGCGGCAGCTCCCGGCGTGGAAAAGCCTGCCCCGGCAAAAGTGGAGAAACCGGAAAAGCAGCCGGAGGCTCCGAAAAAAGCAGAGGAAAAACCCAAAGAGCCGGAACAGCCGAAGCGCCGGGGCCGTCCCCCAAAAGCAGATAAGGACAAGGCCGCAGCCCCGAAGTCCAAAGCTCCCGCACAGAAACCGGAAAAGGCGGTCAAAAAGGAACCGGAGAAAAAAGCAGCTCCGACGGTACAGGCCGCTTCCGCTCCGAAGGGACCCGAAAAGCCGAAGGATGCACCACGCCGGGGCAAGGAGCAGATCGTCTATATCAAGCTGAATGAGCTCCACGCCTTCAAGAACCACCCCTTTGAGGTCCGGGACGATGAAGAAATGCGGGCTATGGTGTCCAGCGTCAAGGACAAGGGCGTGACCCAGCCTGCTATTGTCCGTCCCCGTGAGGATGGCGGCTATGAAATCGTGTCCGGCCACCGCCGCCAGAAAGCCAGCGAGCTTGCCGGATATGCGGATATGCCCTGTATCGTCCGAAACCTGACGGATGATGAAGCCATCACGCAGATGGTCGAGGACAATCTGAACCAGCGTGAAGAAATCCTACCCAGCGAGCGGGCCAAAGCCTTGAAAATGCAGCTTGAGGCCATCAAGCACCAGGGCTCCCGCACTTCGGGCCAGATTGACCCGAAGGACGCAGGAAAACGCTCCAACGAAATTGTGGCCGAGCGCAATAAGATGGCCGTCAAGCAGGTGCAGCGGTATATCCGGCTCAATGAGCTGGTTCCCGACCTGATGAAGCTGATGGATGAAAAAAAGCTGGGCTTTACTACGGCTGTGGAGCTTTCCTATATCGGCAAGAAGAACCAGAACTATATCGCCGTCGCCATTGACAGCCAGCAGTCCTCGCCTTCGCAGGCACAGGCAAAGCGTATGCGGGAGCTGGACGAAAAGAAGCTGCTCAACGGGGATGTGATCGACGGCATTATGATGGAGGACAAAAAGGAGGTAGACAAAGTGATTTTGACAGGTGCGGAACTGAGCAAGTATTTTGGCAAGGAAACTACGCCGAGGGAAATGAAGGACCAGATCATCAAGCTGCTGGACGACTGGAAGGGCCAGCAGAAGGAACACGAAAAGCCGGAGAAGAAAAACGAACAGGAAAAGTAAGCCGAAACTTCGGGTCAACATGGCCCGAGGATTGCGGGGCTCTGCCCCGCGCCCCGAAGCTCTGGAGATATAAATGATTCCCCGTCGCCAGTTATTCCGTAGCATAGCCGGGAAAATCAGTCAAGGGCAGCGCCGCCGCAGGCGGTGCCAGAGGCACCCTTGACGGATTTCTCCCGGTTATGCTTTTTCCCGGTCAAGCGACGGGGATATAAATTCTCCAGAGCCGTTCCCCTTCCCGGGGGGAAGGGGCGGAGGGGTTGGGCGAACTCTTGCTTTTCCCTAAACCAAAACAGAAATGGAGGCTCAACCAATGAAACGACCTTTAGCGTACCTGACCGCCGCATGGAGCGGCGAGCCGGATGTTGATATGGAACTGGCGGCCCACTACTGCCGCCTTGCTTATGAGGCGGGCTTTTCCCCGATCTGCCCGCTCTTGTACCTGCCGCTGTTTTTGAATGACAGCGTTCCCGAGGAACACAAAGCCGGGATTGATATGCGCCGGGATATGCTGCGGCGCTCCCATACTCTGATCGTCTGCGGTAGCGTTGTGGACGAGGATGTGAAAAACGATATTGCGGTTGCCGGACGGCTGGGCATTGCGGCGACAACGCTGGAAGGGGTGCTTGCCGTGAAGGGACACGGCACCCCGGGCCATGCCGGACATTAAGCTGGGGAGCCTTTTTGACGGGATCGGCGTGTTCCCTCTGGCTGCTTCCCGGTGCGGTATCCGTCCGGTATGGGCCAGCGAGATTGAAAAAGCGCCCATCTCCATAACCAAAAGGCACTTTCCCGATATGGCGCATTTGGGAGATATTACGAAGATGGACGGCGGGAAAATCCCGCCGGTCCATGTGATAACCTTCGGCTCTCCCTGTCAGAACCTTTCTCTGATCGGCAACCGCTCCGGCCTTGCCGGGGCAAAATCAAGCCTGTTCTATCAGGCGTTTCGTATCATACAGGAAATGAGGGATGCTACTGATAACCTATATCCAGCTATCGCTGTTTGGGAAAACGTCATGGGAGCGTTTTCTACAAATGACCGGATGGACTTTAGAGCCGTCCTATCCGCCTTCTCGGACACCGAAGTTCCAATGCCTCCTTCGGGAAGATGGGGAAACGCCGGAATGGTGCGAGGGGGAACGCCTGATGTGTGCTGGCGGCTCATGGATGCCCAGTATTGGGCAGGCACCCGAAGGCTGGCACGAAGGCAGCGGATTTTCGTCGTGGCGGATTTTGGAGGCAGACGTGCCGCAGACATACTATTTAAGCCCCGTCCAATGCTCCCACTTCCTCCGCCTTGCGGAGAGGGCGGGCGGACCGCCGCCGAAGGAGATCGAACAGCTTCTTTTGAAACAGGGCGGCAGATACCAGTCATCCACCCCTTTCAGTGCTTCCGTATGCGGGGAGCGGCAAAAAGGCAGGAAGAAACGGCCTTCCGAAACAGCTTCGGATTACCAACTGACCCTTTTCCCACTCTTTTAGCCAGTGATGTAACGCCCTTTGCTTTCTGGTATGAGGACGACCCGGCGGGCGGCTGTATCCGCTTCTTGACGGAAACGGAAAGCGAGCGACTGATGGGGCTGCCGGAGGGCTGGACAAAGTACGGGGCGGACGGCGAGGAAATCCGGCCTCTGCAACGCTACAAGGCGCTGGGAAATGCGATTGCCCTCCCTTGTGCCGATTACATTATGGCCGGGATCTATGAGGTGCTGGCTGACCGGGCCGGAAAGGAGGAATAAGCCCATGTTTGAAGCCTATATAACCAATACAGCCCTGTACCCCTTAATGGGGATCGAGGTAGGGACAACGGTACATTTCCCCATAACGACACAGGAGTTGCAGGCCGCCCTTGCCAAAATCGGGATAGACGGGAAACGGTACAGCGAAGTGTTCTTTACCAGCTTTGACAGCGATGTGCTGGGGCTCTACGATCATCTCTACGAATGTGAGAATATCGACGAGCTGAACGAGCTGGGCCACGCCCTGCTGGAAGTACGGGATAAGGGCGGACTGGAAACCTTTGAAGCCGCTCTTGTCTTGGGAAACCACACAAGGAGCGTGAAGGATTTGATAAACCTGACGCAGAACCTTGACCTTTACCGCTTTTACCCGGATATTTCCGATGATGAAGGGCTGGGCCGTCTTTACGCCGACGAGTTTGGGACCATCGACATACCGGAGCACATTCAGAACTACTTCGATTATGAAGCATACGGGCGGGATGTGCGTATCAACGAGGGCGGCGTATTCGCTCCCGGTGGGTATGTGTCGGCAGTCCCGGAGGGCTTCAAGGAGTATTATCACGGGCCGCAGGACATCCCGCCGGAACACCGGATATTTGCCTATCCCGAAAAGGCCGAGCCTGTCCACTCCATTCTCGCCGCACTCAAACGGTTTCAAGAGACCCCGCCCGCTCCGAAAAAGGACAAGGCGGGACCTTCCCATGAAGAACGGTAAGACTTCGGGCCAGCATGGCCCGAAGCATGAAGGAGGTGCATACCATCAACTATTACCCTATCAATGAAGGAGCCGCTCGCCGGGCAAAGGAAATGAACAGCTTTTCCGACTACAAGGAAGGGAGCGCAACGGCGGAATACCGGGCAATGGTGGATAAGGCCGCCGCCATAGCCGAACAGCAAAAATCCAGGGTGGACCCCATGTACCATGAGAAGATCGACCATCTGCTGGACACCTACGCCCGCAAGCTGGCCGAAAACATGAACCAGGGCTTTGCCATTGACGCGAGGGTTCCCTCTGTGATGATCGCCGGACCTGCCAACTTCCCGGTAGGAAAAAAGGAAAAACAGAACCGGGCCCGAGACAGCAACATGGAGGAATGGCGGTATATTCAAGGGCTGCTGGATAAGATACGCAGTACCGGCATGGGCGGGATCAGCGCCGATGACCCGGCAGCGATTGAAAAGCTCCAGAAGAAGCTGGACGGGCTGGAACGCTCCCAGCTCATTATGAAGGAGGTCAACACCTATTACCGCAAGCATGGCAAGCTGGACGGCTGTGCGCTGCTGTCGCCGGACCAGATCGAAAAGCTGAAAGCAAGCATGGCGTCAAGCTGGCGGAGCGACCCGAGGCCCTTTGAAAGCTACCAGCTTACCAACAACAATGCGGAGATCCGCCGGGTAAAGGCCCGTATCGAACAGCTTTCCAAACAGGCACAGCAGGAATTTTCCGGCTGGGAGTTCGATGGGGGCCGTGTGGAAATGAACCGGGAGGACAACCGCTTGCAGGTGTTCTTTGACGGAAAGCCTGACGCGGACACCCGGGCCGAGCTGAAAAACAGCGGCTTTCGCTGGGCTCCCAGCGTAGGTGCATGGCAGAGGCAGCTCACGGACAACGCCATCCGGGCGGCTGACCGTTTGGAATGTATCAAGCCGCTGTCCGGCGAAAAGCCCTCCCAGCTTCAAAAGAAGCCCTCTATCTTGCAGACCATGCGGGAACAGGGCGAAAAAGTCCAGACGGAACCGGAAAAGAAAGCTCCGTCCGGCAGGGATGCCGAGCGGTAAGCCTCGGGCCACATTGGCCCGAGGTTTTCTGTTCCCCGAGACTGTACGGGGACCTCCCGGATAGTGGGGACCCCGACGGAAAGGAGGTTTTATGCAGGAAGAAGTAAACCAAAAAACGGTTGCCCTTTCGATCAGGACAACGAAGCTCACGGGAAAGGTCCTGGCTGCCGCACTTGGAAAGGTGGCGCGGGCGGTACAAAAGCACCACCGGAAAGCGCTGACCCCGCAGGGACGCCAGAGCGTAAAAAAGCTGATGAACCACTATGGCGGCAAAAGTGCCATGCCCTATGTGGGAGCCCCAAAGGATTTTGACCGGATCGCGAAGGAGTTCCATGTGGACTACGCTTTTCATAAAGTGAGCCCCGGTCATTACCTGCTGTTCTTCAAAGCCAATCAGGCGGACGCCATCACGGCGGCCTTCCAGAAGTACAGCGCAAAGGTGCTGAACAAAGAGCAGGACAAGCCTGCCATCCTCGGCCAGCTTCGGAAATTCACGGAGCAGATCAGGACACAGGCGAAGGAAAAGCAGCGGACCAGAGAGGCGGTGAAGGACGGACGTTGAGTGACAAGATCAGAAAATATGTGCTCCCAAACCTGCCGTACCTCTTTGTGTTCTGGTTCTTCTCCAAAATCGGGACGGCCTACCGGATCGCCCCCGGCACAGACTTCGGGACAAAGCTCATGGGGATGCTCGACACCTTCCCCAAAGCCTTTGAAACCTACTGGCCGGGGCTGGGCGGTATTGACCTGCTGGTGGGCCTTGCCGGTGCGGCTGGGGTGTATCTGCTGATACAGTCAAAGATCAGGAAGGCGAAAAAATTCCGGCGGGATGCGGAGTACGGCACCGCCCGTTTTGGAACAAAGGAGGATATAAAGCCGTTTGTAGACCCTAAATTTCAGAACAATGTCATTCTGACCGGGACAGAGTTCCTTACTATGAACACCCGCCCGAAGATACCCGCCAATGCCCGGAACCTAAACGCCTGTGTCATCGGCTCGTCCGGTTCGGGCAAGACAAGGTTCTGGCTGACCCCGCAGCTCCTTCAAGCCCATTCCTCGTATGTGGTGGTAGACCCGAAGGGCGGCACCCTCGACCAGTGCGGGCGGTTTCTGCAACGGGAGAAATACAGGGTGCGGGTGTTCAACAGTATCGACTTTTCAAAATCCATGCACTACAATCCGCTGGCCTATATCAAGACGGAAAGCGACGTTTTGAAATTTGTTACCGCCCTGATCGCCAACACCAAAGGCGACGGCAAGGAGGGCGACGAGTTTTGGACCAAAGCCGAAACCCTTTTGTACTGCGCCCTTGTGGCCTACATCGTCTTTGAGGGGCCGGAGGAAGAACGCAACATGAATACGCTGGTGGAAATGATAAACAGCATGGAAGTCCGGGAAGATGACGAAACCTTCAAAAATGCGGTGGACTATATGTTTGACGGGCTGGAACGCCGCAGCCCCCAGCACTTCGCCGTGAGACAGTATAAGAAATACAAGCTCGCCAGCGGCAAGACAGCAAAAAGTATTCTGATTAGCTGCGGTGCAAGGCTGGCTCCCTTTGATATTCCCCAGCTTCGGGAGATCATGTCTTATGACGAGCTGGAGCTTGATAAGCTGGGGGATGAAAAATCGGCGCTGTTCTTTCTTATCAGCGACACGGATACCACCTACAACTTTTTGGTTGCCCTCGCTTTCTCGCAGATGTTCAACCTTCTGTGTGAACGGGCTGACAACACCTATGGCGGGCGTCTGCCCTACCATGTGCGGGTGCTGTGGGACGAGGCGGCCAATACCGGGCAGGTGCCGGGGCTGGAAAAGATCGTGGCTGTCATCCGCTCCCGTGAGATCAGCCTGACGCTCTTTTATCAGGCAGGCTATGAGTCAATGCAAGGCATTGTACAAAGACCATTCTGAAACCATCATGGGCAACATGGACAGTATCGTATTCCTCGGAGGCCGGGAGGCTTCCACCCTAAAGGATATTTCGGAAAACTGGCTGGGCAAGGCCACCATCTCTATGCAGACCGAGGGCCGAAGCCGTGGACAGTCTGAAAGTTACAGCCAGAATATGCAGCGGCTTGGCCGGGAGCTGATGACCACCAGCGAGATCACCACCATGCCCGGGGATAAATGTATCTTGCAGCTTCGTGGGCTCCCGCCCTTCCTGTCCCCGAAGTATGACTTGAAAAAGCACCCGAATTACAAGTACACAGCCGAATTTGATAAAAAGGAAAACGCCTTCCGCTTGGAAAGCCTGTTCCGCCACCGGCCATTGAGACTAAAGCCGGAGGACGAATACACGGTGTACGAAGTGGACGGCTCCGACACGGACGAAGAAGCTGACCTGTTGAATTTCGATGATCTGGACAGCGACGAGTTTGTGTAACTTCGGGCCATGATGACCCGAAGCGCCGCCGATGTGGGCGGCTTTTTTTGTACCCAAAACCATCAAACAAACAAAATGGAGGAACGTATATGGAATTTTTCAATCAGGCAATCGACATTCTTAAAATTCTGGTCATGGCTCTTGGCGCCGGTCTGGCGGTGTGGGGCGTCATCAACCTTCTGGAAGGTTACGGGTCGGACAACCCTGCGGCAAAAAGCCAGGGCATTAAGCAGCTCATGGCTGGCGGCGGTGTCGTTCTGATCGGCCTTCAGCTTATCCCTCTGCTGTCCGGGCTGTTCAGCTAAGTGTCACCCGTTGTCCCTTTTTCCAGAAAAGGAGCTGATGTATGGACTTTATCATCGACGCAATCGTTGAATGGCTGAAAGGTCTGCTCGTCGATGGTATCATGGGAAATCTGGATGGCCTTTTCGATAACGTCAATCAGAGCGTTGGCGAGATCGCCACACAGGTAGGCACGACCCCGGCGGACTGGAACGCCGGGGTCTTTTCCATGATACGACAGATCTCTGAAACTGCCATCCTGCCAATCGCCGGGGTCATCCTCACTTTTGTAATGACCTATGAGCTGATACAGATGCTCATAGAACGCAACAACCTCCATGAAGTTGACACATGGATGTTTTTTAAGTGGGTGTTCAAAACCTTTGTGGCTGTGATGATCCTGACGAATACCTTCAATATCGTGCTGGCAGTCTTTGATGTGAGCCAGCATGTGATCCAGCAGTCAGCGGGCATTATCCAGAACGGGACAGAGATCACACCGGATGTGCTGGACAGTCTGCGGACAGAGCTTGAAGCGATGGAGTTAGGCCCTCTGTTCGGACTCTGGCTCCAGTCCTTCCTGATCCAGCTTACCATGATTGCCTTAAACATCGTGATCTTCGTTATCGTATATGGCCGTATGATTGAAATTTATTTACTCACAAGTTTAGCGCCTATCCCGTTTGCCACAGTCCCCAACAGGGAAACCGGACACATGGGGCAGAACTATTTCCGCTCCCTCTTTGCGGTGGGCTTTCAAGGTCTGTTGATCTTAGTCTGTGTCGCCATCTATGCGGTGCTGATCCAGAGTATCGCCACCGACGGCGACCCCATTGGGGCGATCTGGGGCTGTGTGGGATATACGGTGCTGCTGTGTTTTACCTTATTCAAAACAGGCAGTCTTGCAAAATCCATCTTCGGCTGCCATTAAGAGACTTCGGGCCATGATGACCCGAAGCGGAAAGGAGAAATCCATGCAGGAAAAAACTGCGGGCGGAACACCAGCCGCCCCTATAAAGCTGGATGTAAGCGTGCGGGTCATCGAACCTGTGAAAAACCTCATGGGCTTTGCCAGCGTGAAATTCAATGACTGCTTTGTGGTGGAAAATCTGAAAATCGTACAGGGCAGCAAGGGCCTCTTTCTTGGGATGCCCAGCCAGCCGGACGGCAAAGGCGGCTACCGGGATATGGCCTACCCTGTCACAAAGGAGTTCCGGGAACAGCTCAATACCGCTGTTCTGCAAGCCTATGAGGCAAAGCTGGAACAGATGGCGGAGCACGGCTCTGTGGGACGTGCGTCCATCAGCGACCAGCTCAAAGCCGGGAAAGCGGCTGCCGAGCAGGCAAAGGCAGAGCGGCCCCCAAAGGAAAAGACCAGCCGTGGTGCGGAGCGTTGACCTCGGGCCATGCTGGCCCGAAGCAGAAAGGAGGCGGGAACCATGCCACGCAAACGGACGGGCTATGACGCGGCCTGCTATTACGACGGAAAACTGCTGGGCCGCTGTACCAAAGCGGACAGCGACGCCTATACCCTGTTGATGAACGCCTGCGGCGGGGACGCCGCCCGTGTCCTGCGGGAATACGCCTACTTTTCCCCGGAGCTGAAGGCCATCTTGGAAAAGGCGGCGCTCATGCAGGCGGACCGGAGCCGGACAGGCGGAATGTTCCATGCGCCGAAAAGCTCCCCGTGGGGCGAGGTGCAGAGCTGTGAAACCCTCTGTCCAGGGGTGTTTCTGGTATCTACCGCCAGCCACGGCGGAACGATGGTGGCAAACGAGGTAGCCGCCGTCCTCTCCCCAGCAGCGAAAAAGTGCGGCTTCAAGGATAAGGGCTATATCTGCTATGAGGAGGACGCACAGGAAAGTGTGGTGCTCCGGGAGCTGCTGGACAAAAAGCTGTGGAAAATCCCTGACCGCATTAAGGACAAAGGACAGTTTGAAGAAAAACTCAATCAGTCCATCCGGCAGTATCACCCCGAATACTGGCGGGCAAGGCAGAGCGGACGAGAAGCTGTAGAAGCTGCCCGCAGCACAGCCCCGGCCAAAGAGGCCGCAAGATAACCTCGGGTCATGTTGGCCCGAAGCAGTAAAGGAGGTATACCCAAATGGCCTATGTGCCAGTACCAAAAGACCTTTCCAAAATCAAGACAAAGCTGGCCTTCAACCTGACGAAGCGCCAGCTTGTTTGTTTTTCCGGCGCGACGGCGGTGGGCCTCCCGGCTTACCTGTTTTCCCGTGGCAGTATCGGGAACAGCGCCGCCATGTTCCTGATGATCGGTCTCATGCTCCCGTTCTTCTTTCTGGCTATGTATGAGCGGGACGGCCTGCCATTGGAAAAAGTGCTGAAAAACATCATCCGCACCCGGTTCCTCTATCCCCGTGTGCGGCCTTACAAAACCGAAAATTTCTATGCGCTGCTTAGCGCCAGAAAGGAGGCGCAGCCGATTGCGAAACAGCAGAAGGGCCGGAAAGCCCGCAGGCAAAAAGCCTGAAAAGCAGGGCCTTCTCGGCCTGTTCACAAAGGGAAAGAACATTCCCACCACCGCCCAGCAGACCCTCCCTTACCGGGAAATGTACCGGGACGGGGTGTGCCGGGTAGCGGACCGCTATTACACCAAAACCATTGAATACGAGGACATCAACTACCAGCTCGCACAGTCCGAAGATCAGGCAGCCATTTTTGACGGGTGGAGCGCCTGTCTGAACTACTTTGACAGCAGCCTTCCGTTCCAGCTTTCCTTCCTCAACCACCGGAGCCGCCCGGGCAGCCGGTACAGCGTGAACATCCCCATGCAGGATGACGATTACAACAGCGTCCGGTGTGAGTATGTGGAAATGCTGGAAAACCAAATCGCCAAAAGCAACAACGGCATTGTCCGCACAAAGCTCCTGACCTTCGGTGTGAACGTAGACGACCTTTCCACCGCCAGGGCAAGGTTGGAACGTGTAGAGGCGGACATTTGCGGGAACTTCAAAAAGCTGGGCGTCAAGTGCCGCTCCCTTTCGGGGCTGGAACGGCTGGAGCTCCTTTACGGGCAGCTCCACCCCGGCAGCGGCTCCCCCTTCCGGTTTTCATGGGATATGATCCCCAAAACCGGGCTTTCCACCAAAGACTTTATCGCCCCGGACAGCTTTGATTTCCGTTTCAGCCGACTGTTCCGGGTGGGGACGACCTGGGGCGCTGCCTCTTACTTGCAGATTTTGGCTTCGGAGCTCTCGGACAAGCTGCTGGCGGAGCTTTTGGAAATGGATGCGGAAATGACCATTACCCTCCATATCCAGACCGTCGATCAGGCCGCCGCCGTAAAATCCATCAAGGCCAAAGTTTCCGACATTGACAAGATGAAAGTGGAGGAACAAAAAAAGGCAGCCCGGTCAGGGTACGACATGGACATACTCCCGCCCGACCTTGTAACGTACAGCAACGACGCAAAGACCCTTCTGGAAGATTTACAGAGCCGGAATGAAAGAATGTTCCTGCTGACCTTCCTTGTGGTAAACATGGCCCCGACCCGCCGGGAGCTGGACAACGACCTGTTCACGGTGTCCGGTATCGTCCAGAAATACAACTGCACCTTGAAGCGGCTGGACTTCCAGCAGGAGGACGGTTTTCTTTCCAGCCTTCCGCTGGGCCATAACGGCATTGAGATCAAGCGCGGCATGACGACCAGCTCCACGGCCATTTTCGTTCCCTTTATGACGCAGGAGCTCCGCATGGATGGCGAAGCCGTCTATTACGGGCTCAACGCCCTTTCCCATAACGTCATCATGGCAAACCGGAAAAAGCTCAAAAACCCCAACGGCCTGTTCCTCGGCGTGCCGGGCTCCGGCAAATCCTTTGCCGCAAAGCGGGAGCTTGTGAACGTGTTCCTTGCCACAAAAGACCGCATTATCGTGGTGGACCCGATGGGCGAATACTCGCCCCTTATCAGGCGGCTGGGCGGACAGGTCATCGAGATCGCTCCGGACAGCCCCCACCACATCAATCCGATGGACATTGATTTGAGCTTCGACGAGGAAAACCCGATGGCGCTGAAAGCCGACTTTATCCTGTCGCTGATGGAGCTGATCGTCGGCGGCAAGGACGGCTTGCAGCCGGTGGAGCGTACCGTCATTGACCGCTGTGTGCGCCAGATGTACCGGGAACACTTGCAGGACCCGGAAACAAGCAAAATGCCGACCCTCCAAACCCTGTATGACCTGCTCTGTTCCCAGCCGGAGGGCGAGGCGGTGCGGCTGGCGACGGCTCTTGAAATCTATGTGTCGGGTTCCCTTAACGTGTTCAACCATGAAACCAACGTGGACTTAAACCGCCGTCTGGTATGCCTTGACTTAAAAAAGCTGGGGGCCGGGCTTCGGACGATTGCCATGCTCATTATGCAGGACTTGGTAAACTCGCAGGTGTCCATGAATTTCCTCCGCGGTATCGCTACATGGTGCTACTTCGACGAATTTCATGTGCTGCTCCGTGACCGTCTGACGGCAAGCTATTGTGTGGCGATCTGGAAAATGCTGCGAAAAAAAGGGTGCGTTCCGAGTGCTTTAACGCAGAACGTAAAGGATTTTCTGGCAAGCCCGGAGATCGAGAACATCTTTGAAAACTCGGACTTCCTTGTGCTGCTCTCGCAGGCACAGGGGGACCGGCAGATTTTAGCCAAACAGCTTGGGATCATCCCCCACCAGCTTTCCTATGTGACCCATACCAATTCCGGCGAAGGGCTGCTGTTCTTCGGGAATACCACCATCCCGTTTGTTGACCACTTCCCGCAGAATACCGAGCTGTACGCCATTATGACCACCCGCCCGGAGGACAAAAAACAGGAAATGAACCGGGCATAACGCACTTCGGGCCATGTTGGCCCGAGGTTTGGAAAGGAGGGATACATCATCGGAAAGAAACCGGACAAACGGAATTTTCAGAGGCCGGGGCCGACGGAGGATACCGGGGGCAATCGCCCCGGACCGGCGGAACGGGAAGGGCCTTCCCCCGCACCATCCCGACGCCTGCGGTTTGAGGACGAGGATACCGGGCAGGACAGCCCTTCGGGCCACGATGGCCCGAAGTCCAAAAGCGGCAAGTTTCAAGAGGACAGCCGGAAAAGCCGTCCCTCTGACCGCATGAGGCAGGAGGATGAAGCGGGCGGGCCGCAGGATACCGGCAAGGCACAGGAGCCGGAGGGCTCCGCCGAGAAGGCCGGGAGTAAAAAGGACAAGTACCAGAAGGCGCAGGCCAAAGCGGAGCGCGCCGGGGAAAAGTTGGGAAAGGCTCGGGAGAAGCTGGATAAGGTCGAGGCGAAACGGGCGGCGCAGAAGCCGCCGGGGCTTGCGAAGAAAGCTGTCCGGGGAGCCCGTACAGAAGCATGGTTCTATGTCCACAACAAAATCCACGAAGTTGAGCATGAAAATGTGGGTGTGGAAGGAGCCCATAAGTCGGAACTTATGGCCGAGGCCGGAGCCCGGAAACTGAACCGGTATGCCAAACGCCGCTGGCGGGAACATCCGGCCCGGAAGGTGGCAAAGTGGGAACGGAAGGACATAAAAGCCCGGGCCAATATGGATTTTCAGAAGATGGCCTCCGAGCACCCGGAGCTTGCCAGCAATCCGCTTTCCCGTGTGCAGCAGAAATGGAAACTGAAACGCCGGTATTCCAAAGAGGCAAAGGCGGCGGCAAAACAGGGCGCAAAGGCCGCAAAGAAAACCGCTGCCGCTTCGGGAACTGCGACCCGTCGGGCGGCGCAGTTTGTGACCCGTCATCCTGTGGCGGTGCTGGTCCTGCTCCTGCTGTTGCTGCTCTGTTTTCTTGTGTCGGCGGTAAGCTCCATCTTTCCCACGCTTGGCAGCGGCCTTGCCAATGCGTTATCCGGCACCTCCTACGCCTCGGAGGATACGGACCTGCTGGGGGTGGACGAGGACTACACGGCGCTGGAAAACGAGCTGGCGCAGACGGTAGCGAACATTGAAAGCACCCATCCCGGCTATGACGAGTACCGCTATTCCGTGGACGAGATCGGCCATAACCCCTATGAGCTGGCGTCCTATCTCTCTGCAAAGTACCATGTGTATTTCCGGGAACAGGTGCAGGACGAGCTGCGAGAAATCTTCGAGGCACAGTATGAGCTGACCTTGACGGAGGAAGTCGAGATACGCTACCGCACCGAAACCAGCACCGACCCGGAGACAGGGGAAACCACCACCGAGGAAGTCCCCTATGAGTATTACATCTTAAATGTGACCCTCACAAACAAGACACTGCCTGCCGTGATCCTGCCGAGGCTTAACGAACAGCAGCGGGAAATCTACACCGTTATGCAGCAGCTCAAAGGCAACAAGCCCTATCTGTGGGAAGGGATTTACAACGGCAGCGAAGATACCGGCCCCAGCTACGAGATACCCGGCGAGGCGCTGGATGACCCGGCTTTTGCGGCGCTCATGGAAGAAGCCACAAAGTACATTGGCTGGCCCTATGTGTGGGGCGGCTCCAGCCCGTCCACCTCCTTTGACTGTTCGGGTTTTGTCTGTTGGGTGTACACGGCCAGCGGCGTCCACAACCTGCCCCGTACCACGGCGCAGGGCATTTACAACCAGTGTGCTATCATTTCTCCATCCGAGGCAAAGCCCGGCGACATTATCTTTTTCACGGGAACCTATGACAGCCCCGGCCCTGTGTCCCATGTGGGGATTTATGTGGGCGACGGGATGATGCTTCATTGTGGTTCGCCCATCCAATACGCAAACATCAATTCAAGCTACTGGCAGACACATTTCTATGCCTTCGGGCGTTTGTGAGCCAGAGGAAAGGAGTCCTTGCATGAACAAGATCGACAAGCTCGATAAGGAGCTGGAAAAAGCCCGGGAGAAGGCTGCCGAGTGGCAGGCCAAAATCCGGGAGCTGGAAAAGCAGAAACAGGAGGAAGAAAACAGCCAGATCGTGCAGGCGGTGCGCTCTCTCAAACTGACACCCGCACAGCTTATGGCTTTTCTGAATGACCCCAAAAACAGCCTTACCGCTTCGGGCCATACTGACCCGAAGCCGGAGGCACCCGAAAAGGAGGACACAGCTTATGAAGAAAACTAAATTTCGCAGGCTGGCGGCGATGGCTGCCAGCCTTTTGTGTTGCCTGATCTTTACGGTCCCGGCCTACGCCCAGAGCAGCGAGCCGCAGCCGGAGACAACGCCCGCCCCGGCGGAAACCGAAGCGGAGCCGGAAACCCAGAACCCCTTTACCCCGGACGGGACGGGAACCGTGGTGGACAACGCCACCGACGAGGACGGCAAAGAGTTCTACACCATTACCACCGCAGACGAGAGTATTTTCTATCTGGTGATCGACAAGCAGAAAACCAGCGAAAATGTCTATTTCCTCAACGCTGTAACCGTGGATGACCTTCTGCCTCTTGCCGAACAGGGCGAAGAACCAGCCGAGGAAGTGACCCCCGAACCGGAGCCGGAGCCCACCGAACCCGTGGAGGAAGTGACCGAGCCGGAACCCGAGGCAGAAAAAACAGACAGCCCGCTTCTTTCGCTGCTCCTGATCGGGGCGGTGGTGCTGATTGGCGGCGGTGCCGGTTATTACTTCAAGATTTACAAGCCGAAGCACGAAGCGCCGGACCTGGAGGACGACTACTGCGAATATGAGGACGAAGGGCCGGAGGAAATCGCAGAGGAACCCGAGGACGAGGATACCCCTCCGTGGGACGAGGACACGGAAGAACAGGAGGTCCGCCAGTGAATTTTACCAACAGCCCCTTTGAGCGAATGATGAAGGAAGTGCCGTGGCCGGGCCGGGGCAGCGATGACCCTTGTACCGGATGCCGCTACTACAAGGAGTGCAAAGGCAGGAAAAAACAGTGTCGGAAGAAATTCCGGGCGCTGATCGTGGAGCCCCGCCCTTCGGGCCATCGTGGCCCGAAGTCCTGAATGGACGCCCGGGAGCTGACCCGTGACGAGAAGAAAAAAATCCGTTCCCTTGTCACGGGGATGTGCGCCAACTATGACCGGGAAACGGGCCTGTGCCTGCCGCTGGACTGCGCCTGCTATATGCTGCACAAATGCTGGACGGGCGCTTACTGCCGGTATTTCCGGGAGGCCGTCTTGCCCCTTGACCCAGAGCTTCTTGCGGTGCTGACCGTGGAAGGCAGTTCCCCGGAACTTCGGGCCTGTGCGGTCTGCGGGCGGGCATTTTTACCCGAAGGCCGTCAAGCCTACTGTTCCGACGCCTGCAAGGCCGAAGGAAACCGCCGGAAAAGCCGGGAACGCATGAGGAAAATGCGGGAGAAAAGGCCGGGCGGCGGTTACGATTTGCCGCCCCGAAAGGCTTGATATTCCGGGCTTTTTTGAGGGCGTTTCCGGGGCGGGAATACTGCAACCCATCCCGCCCCGGTTTACTCCCTTATTTCGTAACATACCACACTTCGGGCCATGTTGGCCCGAGGTACAGAAAGGAGGTATCTCTTGGAGATCGTACAAGGCTATGCCATTTTGAAAACAACCACTTTTGACAGCGGACACGGCTTTGCGCTGGGGCATAATCCGGGAGCGCCGGACCCATTTGTGACCTGGCAGTTTACCGAAGGCGAAAAGGGCCAGCGGGATTACTACTGGGGCCGCTATGGAAACAGTCCGGAATGGGCGCAGCGGGACTTCGACCGCCGGGTGGACGATTATCAGCACCTTTACCATGCAGCAGTCAAAAATACAGAGCTGGGCCCGGATGGCGTTTACCGCTACTATTCCACCCAGCGCCCTGTGGACATAGGCACCTACCCGAAGCCCCCGGATAACCTTCCGCTTTCCATCGTCAACTACGATGACGACAGGCGGCGTCCTGTGGCAAATGGCAGGCTGATGGCATGGGGAGAACTGACCTATGCGAAGCCGCTGACCGAAAAACAGATGGAGGACTACGAGCTGAAACCCGCACCGGCCAATCCTGACCGGGTGCGCCCCTCCATCACCGCCCGGCTCAAGGATGGAGCCAGAGGGCAGGAACCCCCGAAGGAACCCAGCCAGAAGCGGAACCATAAAAACCATGAGGAACGATAAAGGAGGATTGCCATGCACGAAAAAGACAACTATTTGAAAACCGCCGAGCTCTCCACGGAGCAGAACTGCAACATGATCGACGGCGTACCCAATAACACGCCCATCCAGCCTGCGCCCCCGGAGCTGGACGCAAAACCGCTGGATAAAGTGAAGGAGCCCAAAGAGCGCAGAAAGGGCCGGGAGCTGGAACGCTGATGGAGAACCGCAAGCGGAATGTCCATCTGCACGTCATGGTAACGCCGGACGAGCTGGCGGCCATCCATGA
This sequence comes from Holdemanella sp. DFI.5.55, assembly GCF_020593575.1. Lineage (NCBI taxonomy): Bacteria > Bacillati > Bacillota > Erysipelotrichia > Erysipelotrichales > Erysipelotrichaceae > Holdemanella > Holdemanella sp. DFI.5.55. The sequence goes on along the minus strand of NZ_JAJDMK010000004.1, from coordinate 52,108 downwards.
GCGGATGGCCGAAGCGGGCATTTCCAATGCCGGGGCTTATGTGCGGAAGATGGCTCTGAACGGGTATATCCTGCACGTTGACCTTGCGCCCATAAAAGAATTGATCTCTCTGCAAAGGCGCTGTTCCAACAATCTCAATCAGGTCGCCGTACACGCGCATACCTACGGCGTGTACCCGGAGGAAATCGACGGATTGAAGCGGGACTATGAAAAACTGTGGGGCGAGGTGTCAAAGGTGCTGCGGGAGCTCTCCGAGCTGGTGGCAAAGTAAGACGAGGGCGGCAGGCTTCCGTTGTGTGGGGCTTGCCGCCCTGTTCTTTTTTTACCACTTCGGGCCATGTTGACCCGAAGCTCCGGGACAGGATTCACTAATCTTTCGCAACATTTATGTCCCCGGGCAGGCATGATAAAATAGAGATAGAAAGAATAAAGGAGGTTTTGATGATGAAGATACTGCTGAAAATATTAGTCGCGCCCTTCGCTCTGGCGCTATCCCTTCTGGCGGCTCTACTGGTGTTTCTATTTGATATTTGCGCCTTCCTGCTGACGATTGCCTCCGTGATCCTGGCGGTGCTGGGTATCGCCCTCTTTTTCACGCCGACCCCCATCGGCGGGATTGTATTTCTGTTCCTCGCCTTCCTCCTTTCGCCGTATGGGCTGCAAGCGGCGGCTGGTTCTCTGCTTTGGGCGCTGGACGGAGGCAAATCCGCTCTGTATCGGTTTCTGGCAAGTTAAACAGCCTCGGGCCATGTTGGCCCGAAGTCGGGGCGGTCTGGACGGGCTGCCCTTTTTTCATAGAAGGGAGGGATGATTTCTGGCTACCACAACTTTGTTGCAGCGCCATGCGGGCGAAGGCGAAACGATTGCCGAGGCCATCCGGGATTGTCTGGACTATGGTAAAAACCCGGAAAAAACAGAAAGCGGAAAGTATATCTCCGCTTATGAGTGCGACCCTGCCACCGTGGCGGACGAGTTTCTTTTGGCGAAAGCCAGCTATGCCGCCATGACAGGCCGGGAACAGAAAAAGGCCAATGATGTGCTGTGCTATCAAATACGACAGTCCTTTTATCCGGGAGAGATCACCCCGAAGGAGGCGAACCGTATCGGCTATGAGCTGGCTATGCGCTGGACGAAGGGGCGGCACGCTTTTATCGTTACCACGCACACAGACCGCCAGCACATCCATTGTCACATCTATTACAACTCCACCACCCTTGACTGCACCCGGAAATTCCGAAACTTCTGGGGCTCCAGCTTCGCCCTCCGGCGGCTCTCCGACAGGCTGTGCCTTGAAAACGGGCTGTCCATCGTGGAGAACCCGAAGCCCCGGAGCAAGGGCAAGTATCGGAACTATGGGGAGTGGCAGAAAGAACGGAAAGGCCCGCTTTCGTATCAGGACCGGCTGCGCCTTGCCATTGATACCGCACTGGCGGAGCGCCCCGCCGATCTGGACGAATTTCTCGGTCTGATGAAGCGAGCTGGATATGAAGTCAAGAAGGTTCGGGGCGGTGGTATCAGCTTCCGGCTGACCGGACAGGGACAGGAACGCTTTACCCGTCTGCGGGCCTCTACGCTGGGGGACGGCTACGATCTGAAAGATGTTCTTGCTGCCATTGAGGGCAAAGAAAAACGCCCCGGACGCCCGGAGCGAAAAATCAGTCTGGCGGTGGATATTCAAGCAAAGCTGGCTGCCGGTAAGGGGCCGGGCTACGAGCGGTGGGCGAAGGTGTTCAACATCAAGCAGATGGCCGCCGCCCTTGCCTATATACAGGACAACGGCCTGACTGATTATGAGCAGTTGGCGCAGAAAGCCACCGAGGCAACCGACCATTTTCATGCGCTTTCCGAGCAGATCAAGCAGACGGAGCAGGCCATGAAAACTAATGCCGGGCTAAAGGCCGCAACGGTCCAGTATGCCAAAACACGCCCAGTCTTTGAGCAGTACAAAGCGGCAAAGTACAGCCGGAAATTCCTTGCGGAGCATGAGGCGGATATTGAACTGTACCGGGCGGCACAGGCGGAAATGCGCCGTCTGCTGGGTGGGGCGAAGCTCCCGAAAATGGATGTGCTGAAGGAGGAAGGCCGCAAGCTGACGGCAAAGAAAAAACGCCTCTATGGTGAGTACCAAAAGGCGCGCCGGGATATGCAGGAGATCGTCACCATCAAGGCAAATATTGATACTCTGCTGGGCTACACCGAGCCGGGCAGAAAGCAGGAAAAGGAGCGTTGAGGTTATGAAAACAAGAAGCAAAGCGACGCAAATACTTCGGGCCATGTTGGCCCGAAGATACGGGTTTGGGGCGAGCCCCAACAAGCAGCGTCCGGGCCTTTGTGGCCACGGAGGCATTGCTTGCCACTTAGCGGCACCCCTCAAAATAGCATGAAAAAACGGAGGCTCTTACTCCTGAACCTCCGTTTCTCTGGCTTTCTTGAGCCCTTCGGCTGTGGCCTCCATAACAACAAGCTCTTTCTCATTCATCGAGCTTAAAAGCACATCAATGTGCTTTCTGCAACTGTTCTCTCCACGCTGACCTTCTGTATAGAAAAACTGATCTACGGAAATGTCGAACAGAGTGACGAGTTTGAAAAACAGATTGAAACTGGGGTACTGGCCTTTGTTCTCAATGTTCATAATGGTGCGGTCAGTCTTGCCGACCAGCTCCGCCACATAGGCTTGCGTCCAGCCCTTTTCCTCTCTGGCCTGTTTCAGCGCCAGTCCGAGCCCATGAAAGTCAAACCTTCTTTCGTCTTGGTTCATTCTCATATCACCCTATATCATTGTACATTTCGGGTTAGATTATGAGAATGTAGTACAATTTGATGTATAGTAATATTCTATTTCAGTTGCTTGTAAGTTGATTTTTTATCGTTATAATTAAACAAGGGCTCAATTGTGTGGTATATGGAACTTATGATAATCTTAATATAGGTGGAGGATGACATGAAAATTAACCATATTATTAGAGAAAAACGGAAACAAATAGGTTTGACGCAAGAAAATATTGCAGAGTATTTAGGTGTTTCTATTCCTGCGGTCAGTAAGTGGGAGAATGGGACGACTTATCCTGACATTACGCTGCTTCCTGGATTGGCCAGATTATTGAAAATAGATGTGAATGAACTTCTCTCTTTTCACGAAGAACTGTCCGATATTGAGATTGAGAGATTATCCAAACAAATCATTCATGAAATAGTACACTCGGGCTATGTTTCAGCGTATCGAAAAGCCGAAATGATTATGAGGGAATATCCAAATTGTAATAAGCTAATATATTCTTTAACGCAAATTCTACAACTGCATCTTTCCATGCAAACGGACGAGATTCAGGAAAAATATACAAAACAAATTTATTCTCGTTTTACAGTGCTAGCCGGTTGTGCTGATTCAGAGATAGCAGAGCTATCTTTAATAATGTTATGTCAGAAAGCTATTGAGGACAAAGACTATGAGGAAGCTGAACAATTGATTGAAAACTATCCGCACACGAGTATTGACATACGCTACATACAGGCAAATCTATACCTATCACAGAATGATTATGACAGAACATATGAAATATATCAGACTTTATTATTTGAAAATGCCAACAACCTTGTAAATGCCTTGACGCAACTTTGCCAAATGAAACTTACTGAACAAAATTATAGCGATGCTCATGTTTTGGCTAACTTAGCGTGTCTTACTGCAAAATCATTTGAACTTAATGACTATATTGCAAATACAAGTAAGTTGTTGGTTGCTATTGAGATGCAAGATAAAAAGAAAACCTTAGAAATTTTGGCTCAAATGTGCAGCGGACTGAAGCATACCCCATCGCATCAATCCATGCTGTATTCCCATTTGAAATTTGCACAATATGACCAATATAAAGAATATACACAGATAACCAAGGCGGTCTTGCAGCAGGATAAAATGCTTGACTTTGTCCGTAATAATCCTGAATTTCAGAAAATATTATGTGAATTTGAGTTTGAGGAAAAAATAGAATGAAAAAAACAGAATTTTATAAAGTAAAAGCAGCAGATAAATATTTACTTGAGGTAAAGTTGGATTACCCAGAAAATCCCAAAAGTGTTGTTATCCTGTGTCCGGGAAGCGGTCCAAATACTTATGATAACCATAGAAAAGCTGGTGACATTGAGTTTAATTACTTTGATCTGTTTTCAGACGAATTGTACAAAAGAAATATAGCTTTTTGTCGTTGGAATACTCGGGGATGTATCTTGTCTGATAATCCTCCAGATTATGTTTCTATTGACCCGGAAGGATATGCTACATATTATCCTTCAAACTCCATTGAGGATATTTTGACTATAAAATCTTGGGTGCAAGGCTTATCACAATTTAGAAAATCTCAAATAATATTGATGGGTATTAGTGAAGGCGCAACACTTGTTCCATTTGCCGCTGCAAAGTGTGCAGATTTAGCCGCAATTCTGCTTGTAGGTTTTTCTTATGAAAATATGAAGGATACACTGGAATGGCAGTTGACTGGCGGAAGTTCTATGGTAAATATATGCAAGTTTTTTGGGTGTACAGAAAAAGGATATGTTGACAAGGCTGATTTTGTTCGGGATAAGTATAACATTCGACCATATCTATTTGAAGGCGTAACTTTTGAAGAATTAGATCTGGATAAAGATGATAAACTCACGAGAAACGATTTTGCCTTGCAAATGGCTGAATATAGGCACAACGTATATCAAGCAATTGAAAAAGAGGATGACGAGTGGTTAATAAAAAACTATGTTGTTCCAATAACTGCAAAATGGTGTAAAGAACATTTTGCGCTGCCACCCGTGTCAAATGTCCTATGTTCACTAACAATTCCAATATGGATATTTCAAGGATGTGATGATGCTAATATTCCCGCATCTGATATAATCAAAATCCAGAGTGATTATTGCAGAACAGGTCAAGATAAATTACATATTCTTACTTTTCCAAGACATGACCACGATCTAAATTATATGGAATATCCACTTTACGGGAAAATATCAAAAGGACTCCGTGCTCTATTTAACACAGCACAAAACATTTAAGTGACATGCCGCCCAACGGGATAATAAAAAAACCGTTGTTTCGGCGGCTGGATATTCATGCGCCAAAACAAAATACAGTAGCCTTACGGCGGTTTTGAAATAACAATTTCAAGCCGTCGTTTTCTTTTTGAAAATGAGAATACGGAGGGTGTATTAAAGTCGCCCTTTTTTAAGAATACGGCGGTGTCTGGGAGGTATCGCTGTGTCCTTTTTCATTTTCCACCCACCTAACCTGTCAAAAAAAGTTTGCCAACGCAACAGGATCAGTTCGACGGTAGACATGAATTTTGGCAGCACATAAATGAATATATTATTTCATGCGTCCGAGCGGCCTTGTGCCGCCCGGGCGTTTTTGCGTTCTTATGGGACTGCCTCGGGTCATGTTGGCCCGAAGTCATTCCCCGGTGCCGCTCCCCGCCGCCTCTGTTTCGGTCACTTGTCAACCACCAACCGAAACGGAGGTCAATATGGCTATTATCAATCTGCGGGACTACTACCCGTTTTATACATCGGATTGCTTCATGGAAGTATCGGACGAAGTTGCTGAAATGTTCAAAGAATTTGACCGCAAGGAGGCTGCCTACCGGCTGCGTACATACCGCCATAAAGCCTACTATTCCCTTGATCGGGATGATGGGCTGGAGCATGAGGCTATCTTTGTCGCACTTTCGCCCCATGAGCTGTACGAGCGGAAAGTTACCATGCAGGAGCTTCACGCTGCTATTGCCAGCTTGCCGGACAAACAGGCAAAACGGATTTACGCTCACTTCATTCTTGGCATGACGAAGCAGGATATTGCCCGGGCAGAGGGTGTCAATGAGAAAGTAGTCCGTGTGGCAATCGAGCGCGGTCTGCGGCACTTGGAAAAAATTTTGAAAAAATCTTTGTGAGGTGTACCGATTTAGGCCCAAAAATGAAATGGCTTATGAGAGGCAAAACACTTCGGGTCAAGGTGGCCCGAGGTTCGGACAAGCCCTCATGCAAATCGAAAACTGAATAAAAAGGCACCCGGATACGAAGGGAAATGCGCTGTGTGACAGGCCCGCCACGACCTCTGCTTTTAGAGAATACAGTCTCTATAAAACAGGGCGAGCGATCAGGCTCATGCCATAGGTGGGGCAAGGCTGGCTCCACCGGAACAGGCACATAACCCGGATACTTGCGTTTAGTCACAGTCCGAGCGTTGAAGCGGCCTTGCAAGCCGTGAGCCGTCGCAGGCAATGAGAACGCCTTGCCATCAGAATGGGGAGAGTTGAAATACTATGGGGCAGAAAGCCTATGTCCGTCCGGTGTGTCTGTAATGTAGTAAAAACCTGTGGGGAGCCCTCTGGCAATGCTGTCTGATGATAGGCCAACCAATCCGGCGGGGCTCCCCATCTTTTTTCTCAAAGGAGTTTCTTATGGAAAATGCGTTTGGGATGTTTCCCGGTTTTGAGCCGGATGAATGGAGCAACGACGCCTGCCGCGGCTATGTCATCATGGCAATGGAGGACTGCGGCTTTTCAAAGAAGGATATTCGTCGTGTTGTGGGACAGCTTTATGAAGTCTTTGATCTCAACAGTGTGGAGGACGCCAAACAGAAGTTCCACTCCAGTCCGTACTGACCTCGGGCCACATCGGCCCGAAGTGGAGAAAGCTCAAAGGGCGGCACCTGCGGGTGCCGTCTTTTGACATTTCCCCACAGGACAAGAGGGAAACGCTGGCAAGTACACCCATTCTGAAAAGGAGGTTTTCAATGACACAGGCCGTCACATATCAACGAGAAACAAAGTCTGTACCCTTTCAAGGGAAAACCATTGTGCTGGAAAGCCTCACGCCGGTACTTTCCCCGAAGGAGAAGGAGCAGCGCAAAAAAGAAATTGAACGCCGTCTTTACGAGGTGTTCAGTAAGTACGGGGACAGGTTTCACTAACCATTCGCAACATTGTTGTCCGGGGCTACTGATAGTATAATATAGTTGTAAGGTTGGTAGCTCCATTCCAACAAGGAAAGGAGCCCAATATGGAATTTATCAGAGAAGATTGCATTTATGCGAGACAGTCAGTAGACCGTAAGGACAGTATCAGCATTGAAAGTCAGATTGACTTCTGCAAGTACGAATTGAAAGGTGGGAGCTGCCGGGTATTTAAGGACAAAGGCTATTCCGGCAAGAATACTGACAGACCGGAGTTTCAAAAGTTGCTGGGCGAGATCCGCAAGGGAAAGGTTCGGCGGGTCATCGTGTACAAGCTGGACCGGATAAGCCGCTCTATTCTGGACTTTGCAAATATGATGGAGCTGTTTCAAGAGTACGATGTAGAGTTTGTATCATCCACGGAAAAGTTTGATACCTCGACCCCGATGGGACGGGCCATGCTGAACATCTGCATTGTATTCGCCCAGCTTGAACGTGAGACAATCCAGAAGCGCGTCACGGACGCCTACTATTCCCGGTGCCTGAAAGGCTTCCACATGAGCGGGCAGGCTCCATACGGCTATCAGTTGGAGCCCACCGTGGTAGAGGGTATCCGTACAAAAAAGATGGTTGCCGACCCCGTAGCCGCCGACCATGTACGGCTGATGTTTGAGATGTACGCCGAGCCGGAAACCTCTTTCGGAGACATTACCCGCTACTTTGAGGAACAGGGTATCAAGATTTACGAAAAGTCAATGGTTCGGAGTTTCCTTTCCCAGCTTTTACGGAATCCTGTTTACGCGCAGGCCGACTTGGAACTGTATGAGTTTTTCAAAAGCCAGGGCGCGGCGATTGTCAATGACGCTTCCGATTTTGCCGGAACAAACGGCTGCTATCTCTATCAAGGGCGGGATGTGAAGGAGGACAAGGACAGGTGCCTAAAAGACCAGATACTTGTTATCGCTCCCCATGAAGCATTGATCCCCTCTGACACATGGCTGAAATGCCGGAAAAAGCTCATGGCTAACACCACCTTCCAACAGGGGCGGAAACCGAAAAACACTTGGCTGGCCGGAAAAATCAAATGCGGGCATTGTGGGTATGCGCTGAAAGCTACCCATGTACCAAACAGCACAGGCTATTTCCGCTGCACCAAACGGACGGAAAACAAAGGCTGTCCGGGCTGCGGGAAAATCCGCAAAGAAGAATTTGAGCAATTTATTTTCTCGGCCATGCAAGAGAAATTCAAAGATTTTCAGATACTTCACGGCAAAGAGGAAAAGGTCAATCCGAAGCTGACAGCCTATCAAGTAGAGTTGGCACAGGTGGAGGCAGAAATTGAAAAGCTGCTGGACACGCTGACCGGAGCCAATGCGACCTTGCTTGCCTACGCCAACAAGAAAATCGAAGAACTGGACACCCGCCGTCAGACTATTTCAAAAGCAATAGCCGATTTGAGCGTCGAAACCATATCACCCCAGCAGATAAAGAAGCTGTCCTATTATCTCGACAACTGGGAGAGCATAGATTTTGACGACAAAAGAAAAGCCGCCGATGGCTTGATTTCTACAATCAAGGCCACCAGCGACCGTGTTCAGATAGAGTGGAAAATCTGACATTTCCGCTCTATCGCCCCTCATTTCTATTTTATCTCGTTTGTACCCCTTGTACACCGATGCTTGAGCTTCTTGAGGCAATTCAGACTGCAACGCTGCTTCATTCAATCTTTTCTGAAGTTCCCTTTGAGACTTGTTTAAATCCTTGTCATCTACTGGATTGAAAATAGTTTGATTCTCATTAATACTCTTATAAGTATCAAGCATCAAATGCGTTTCTACCTCTTGCTTTGGAGCCTTAACTGTTACTACCTTAGTTAATGTATTGGCAGTAGCCTTAGTCTGGTCCAAATCATAAGTAACAGTAGATTTCGCACAACAATCATACTCAACAGAATTGTCATACCACAATGGAACAGGTCCAACCATAGCTTGTGATGTAGCAACATCTGTATCATGAGCTTCTGTTTCAGCAACAATCAACTTACCCTTTTTCTCAATCTCAACATTAATAGTATTAACCTCTTCCTTTGGTGGATTCGCAAGTTTATATATTCCAATGCTCAAAAAAGAAATAACCAACACAGCTATCGTAATAAAAACTCCCTTAATCTCTGGATGCTTTTTAATAAAAGAAACATCCTCATAATCTCTGTCATCTAAATAATTCATTTTGTTTTCCTCCTATTTAATATGAAACATGCTGTGTAGTAGGCATGTTGAATAAGCTGTGAATTGCTGTTCTAAAACGAGTAAATAAACCATCTTCAACTGGTTGATCATAACCTTTGATTTTCAGGTATGCATCCACAAAAGCTTCTTTAAACTCTTGTACATCCATTTCAAAAGGATAGTACTCATTCAAATCTTTGCCTTGGATATAATCAGCCATCTGCTGTAAATGCTTAGTGAATTGAATCACTCCAGTACCATAAAAATCATCAATCAAATGAGGTAATCTAGATAAGAAACAAACTCTAAATCCACGATAATCCTTCTTGATTTGAATTCGATTGTTTGTGAATACAACAACCTTTTCAATTCTCATATTCTCATATCCAGCATCCTTAAGAAATTGTTTAATGATTTTAGCTCTAAAATCCATCTTAGCACCTAAGTGACTATCAAAATTTTCATATCTACCAACCTTGTACATGTCACCAGCCTCATCAATATAAACATCTCTCTTGGAATTCTTAACCTCAACAATCGTTGCCACACCCTGTTTCAATACAAGAAAATCAATCTCTGTCTTGTGAACACCATCTGACAACTGAAGATTTCTTAGAACAACATGATTGGATTTCATATAACCCAAATATTGTTCAACCCTATCTTCACCAGTAATCCCAGACTGTTGAGCACGAACATGATTTGAAAATATAGAAGCCAATCTAGACAACTTTTTCAATTCTTGATTCGCTACATTTCCAGCCCTATTATTCATGATGTGCAAACGCTTCATAATATATGACATATGAACATATTCAGCCGGAATATCCAAACCATCTTCAAACACAATCTGAGCCATCTCTTCTCCTAAAAGATCCATCTCTGGAAGAAGTTCTTCTCTAGAATAAACATTCTTACTTAAACCTTTCAAACTACTTAATAAACCTTCTCTATTCATCATTTTCTTTTCCTCCTACTTATTAGCATTACTCTCCTTTTTAAACTCCGACACATCCTTTACATGCATCTCATTCGCCAACTTTCGATTCCTTTCAATCTTCTCTATTAAACGAATCATGCGTAAACGATTATCAACAGTTTTCATAACTAACACCAATCTTTCTTCTTAATATCTTCAAGCATCTATATCATAGTTTCATTGGAGCATTTTCTACAGACAAAAGAATGCGTAAAAAAACACACTTTTTCGCACTTTTTGCGAAATACGAAATGAAGGCATAATAATGAGTGAACAAAACAAAAAGGAGTTTCAAACTCCCTACGAAGAATATCGAGTTAAAGCTGGATATACCAGAGAAAGTGCTAGTGAAGAACTAAATGGCATTTCACCAGACAAAATCTACCGAATTGAAAAAGGTAAACAAACGGCTGCACCAGATATTGTTCTACAACTAGCAGATTTGTATCACGCACCTGAACTATGTAACTATCACTGCACACACAAATGTGAAATTGGACAAAAATACATTCCACAAGTAGACGTACAAGATTTACCAAGCATTATATTAAGTACAGTCGCAACACTAAATGATATCCAACCATTAGTAAATCGATTGATTCAAATCACAATGGACGGAAAAATATCGGATGATGAAATCCCAGATTTTGCTCTAATCAGCACAAAACTAGACGATATCTCAACCGCATCTGACGTATTAAGACTATGGATAGAAAAAACAATCCAAGTAAACAAACTCAATGGAACATTATTCTATGAAGAAGTAGATAAACTAAAAAAATAAGCAAATTCGATTTTGAATTTGCTTTTTAATATACTATTTAAAATATGAAATTTTAAAACCTTCTTCCAAATACTCAACATTAAGATCAGGAAGTTTATCATTAAAATAATTCACCATGTTTTTTAAACCACCAATCTCACAACCCGCATGATTCACTACAATCATTGGTAAATCATTATCTATCGCAAATTGAGCATCCTTATAATTTGTAATTCCATCATCCGCCACAATAACTACATCAGGATTGAATTCTAACATTTCAAAAATATTCGTTGCTGCACCAGTCCCCATAGCCAAATGTGATACTTCTTTATTTACATCTCCAAATACATAAACTCCCTCTTCACCATCTTCTTTTAATACATTAGCCACATGCGTTGCTAATTCTGAAACAGTTTGTTTAGGAATATTTGCAGATTGATAATATGAGTTAATCACTCTATCCCTAAAATCAAAGCCAAGCTTTTTAGCCCATACATCACTCACACCATATTCAGGAATAGAATCCCAAACATCATGACAACGATATACACAAATATTTCCTTTTTTCAGCAATTCTTTTTTATGATCAACAGACTCAAGTGATTTTGTTTCTAGATAAGTTCCAGTCGTATAGAATAAATTCTCATGAGAAATAATAAAATTAATTCCCTTTTCCAATGCCTGTTCAATCACCTTATTTGTTGCCACCCAACAAACACCAATCTTCTTTACTTCCTGATCCTCATTTCCAAACAAAACACGATCACGAGTACAACGATTCCAACGTACCCAAGTACCTTCTTGTTTTAAAATTTCAATTACATCTCTAATCTTCATCATTTTACCTACTTCCAAATCAAATATACTCATCAATAGGACTAACGCATCTCATTGATTTTTTTATGAATACAGCTAATCATATACTCACTCTGCCCTTTCTTAAAAGGACTGCTCAATGCTTCATACACATTATTATCATATCCATTTTCATCACTAAAATACCCAAAATAACCATTTGAATATGACGCAAAGTATATATTCTCCTGGTTTTTAATCGTATTTGATAGTTCCGAAAATAATTCTCCTGGCACACAAACAATAAACATATCAAAAATTTTCCATATTTGTATATTTACAGATATTGCACAAATTTCTTCAGGAAAATACTTAGAAAAATAATAACTTGCCGTTGCACCTTCATACCTTGACTCATATAAACGTAAATATTCTAGATTCGAATTGTTTTGTTTATATTGCTCTAATTCTCTCAACGCCATTATCAATTCTTTTTCTGCAACTTTAGGATTTTTCTTCACCTTTGTGCTTAAATCAACAGTAAAATTATTGACTTGAACATCAAACACATTTACCGCATATAACGAACAAGATTCAATCTGTGTAAAAATCAAATCTCCAATACGATTTAATTCTTCAGTGCCATTCTTTTTACGGGTGAAACGCGTAGAAATATCTCCTGCACTTCCATTGATAAACATTGCAAAATAATAACCTTTTGAACTAAATTTTTGATTAACTACTCCAGGAAAATCAGCACTAATCTCAACATTTATTTGATTTAAAATAGTCGGATGACACGCAAAATTATAAATCAATATTTTCTTTCCTTGTTTCTGTTTAACTTCTAAAACAAATAAACTCGGATCTCCTTTAAATGAAGGATTATTTCTATTTGAACAAACCTCTGTAATTGTTCCAAAAGCTCTCTTAACTTCCACATCTTTTATATCATCAAACGCCTCTTCTACAGCCAATACAGTATCATTTAGTATGGATTTCATTATTTGAATATTTGTTCTACAAAACAAATATTCATATCCATTAAAGATACCTTCATTGGTTTTTAGACAACCACCAACGCTAGAATGCGTATGAGTTGCTGAAACAAAAATTCTTTCCTTGGGAATATTAATTTTCTTATACAATTCATTTAATAAAAGATCATCCACCGCAATTAAATCATAATTGATCCATAAATACTGTTCTTGATTAATGTCCCAAACAATAACACGAATTTCAATCGGATCTTTAATTCTTGATGCAACGCGATTTCCTGCAAATCCCGAAAGATTTACAGGAAAATCAATAGTTATATGACTTTTACTAAATCCAGCTTTACATAAGGTCATCCATATCCTCTTCTTCAGATTCATCTAATAACGGAGCAATGACAGAATCCTTACCTACATTCACTATATAATCTACGCAGTCTGAAAGACTTAGATTTTCTCTTTGCATCAAAAGTTCTAAAATCATACCTAGATTCATTCCTGCAACCACTCGAACATTTGAATATTTTTCAGACAATAACATACCTTGATTAAAAGGCGTTCCACCTAGAATATCAGTAATTATAATATTGTCTAGATTTGAATCTAATAACGATTCAATTCTTTCACCGAAGACTTCCGCAATATCTTCTGCTCTTAAACAAACGCTATGAAAACATTCTGGCTTTCCATATAGCATAGACACGGAATCAGCCATACCCTCAGCTAAAGAACCATGACTTGCCAAGATAATATTAATCATTTTATAAAACCCCAATTACTGATCCTAAAATAGCAATTCCAATAACAGCGAATAATACAACAGTTGAAGACATACCCTTTTTAATTGCCTTATAAACACCTAAAGTCAATAATAGTGGTACTAATCCAGGCATAATTCCATCGAAAATCTGTTGCAAAGACATAGCTTGCTCACCTGTTCCGACTACAAATCCTAAAGGAACAGAAACCATTGTTGCTGTCATAACACCTAAAACCATAAGTCCAACTAGTGTAGTACCTTCAGTAATTCTTTGCATGATGTTTCCACCTTCTAATTTACTAATGAAATCACCACCAAATTTATATCCATATTGCAAACCAAAATAACGTGTACCAATGTTAAAAATATTAAATAACAACAAGAACACTAATGGTCCTAAAATGTTTCCACCTGTCGACAAAGAAACACCAATACCTGCACAAATTGGGAACAATGTAAACCAGAAGAAACTATCTCCAATACCTGCTAAAGGTCCCATCAGCGCTACTTTTACAGAACTGATTGCATTTCCATCTACTTCTTCACCATCAGAAGCAGCTTCTTCCATGGCCAAAGAAATACCCATAATCGGCATTGCCATATAAGGATGAGTATTGAAGAATTCCAAATTTCTTGTTACAGCTGATTTTAATCCCTGCGAATCATCTTTATAAATTTTTTTCAACACTGGTAAAATTGTCCAGCAATATCCCAAAGCCTGCATACGTTCATAATTCCATGAGAACTGCATGAAAATTCCACGCCAGAAAACTTTATTTAAATCCTGTTTTGTAATTACTTTACTCATAATATTATCTCCTAATCTTCCATTAAGCTATCTAATGCATCCATATTTGTACTTGCCGTTTCCACTGTTGTTTGATTCTTTTTATAGTAATCAATGATCAATGCAACACAAACTGCAACCATTGTTACACCAACTGTAGAGAAGCCACCAAAAATAGCTAATGCAAAACCAATAAAGAAGAATGGGAATAAATGAGGAATATTTAACATTGTCAATAACATTCCAAATCCGACTGCTGGTAGCATTCCACCTGATACTTCTAATCCATGTAATACAGATTGAGGAATAACACTAATAAACGCTTGAACAGCATCTACACCAAAATAAATAGCTGGGAAAACAATAACAGATACTCGAACAAAATGAACTAATAGACCTAAATAGTGCGCTATTGACAGTTTTCCATACTGCTCTTTTTCAGCATAACCATCTGCCACGTGAATAAAAATTGTACAGAAAGTTCTACCTAAAATATCCAATGACTGAGCTGCAACAGCTACTGGAATAGCTAATGTAAGAGCAATCTCAGCTCCTTGTCCACTTAAAATTGCTAATGCTGTCGCAATTAATGAACCAATTGTTTGATCAGGAGGTACAGCGGCACCAACACTACCAATGCCCATAAAAATCAACTGTAAACTAGCTCCAACAATAATACCTTGTTGAATATCACCTAAAATCAATCCAGTTAACATACCTGTTACTAATGGTCTACTCAAGCCAAAGTGACCATTCATATATTCTATTGATAATAAACTCGCTAAAATACTTAGCGAAATTGCTTGTACTAACATTTTATTTCTCTCCTATTTTTACAATAATGTTAAAACATCTACTTTTTGATCCGATACCAATTGTCTGTGTTCTACTTCAACACCTAAATCATTTAATTCTCTTATATCTCTTTCTTCATCTTCAGACACAGATAAAGCCTTAGAAATTTGACGTCTACCTTCTTTAAAACGCACTCCTCCAAGATTTAATGACTTTAAATCGATTCCTTTTTTCACCAATTCCAAAGGCGTATGTACATTTTCAAAAACCAACATTACACGATAAGAATCTAAAATCCCTTGATTATATTTTTCAACAAACTTATCTACACTCTGAACATATAGTTTTACTCCAGCAGGTGCTGAAACCTTTAAAATCGAAATTTGCGTTTTGTTTGCTGCAATCTTATCGTCAACCAACACAACGACTTGAATATTTTGTCCACGAATCCAACTTGTAGCAACTTGACCATGAATCAACCGATCATCTACTCGACCTACTATTATTGACATATTCTTTCTCCTCTTTAAATTAATCCTTATTTTAATTACTGACAAACTTTATATTTTAACATTTTGGCATTAGTGTAATCTTTATTGTTATTTCAAAAATAATGTACATATATTCCAATTTTATTCCATATAGCAGCAAGAATTTTCAAATTTATTATTATGCAATTATTAGAATGTCTTTTAAGATTATTTGATTAAATCTGCAGTATAAAATCTATATTCTTAAACAAAATAATGAAACATTTTATTGAAATAACCAATTATCCAACTCCCTTCATCCTTGTAATTTAACTATATCACATGTATATACATGTTGTCTATATGTATTAAAAAATTGTAAAGATAACTTGTATATATATGTAAAAATCATTTATAATACTATAGAAAATAATACAAAGGAGAATCCAATGAAAAGTAAAAACGAACTTGTTAAGCAATACATAATGGATCAACTTCATAAACGTATTTATTTACCAGGACAACTAATTGAATCTGAAGGACAACTATGCGAAAAGTTAAATACATCAAGAATGACTGTGCGAGGCGCACTAGCTGATCTTGAAGCTGAAGGTATTGTCTATAAAGAAAAAGGCCGAGGAACATTTATTGCTCCAAGACCTAAATACTCTGAATTTAAATGTGGAATAAGTTTTTCTAAAGAAGTATCAAAAAGAGGAATGGTACCATCTACTAAAGATGCCACATTAGAATGTATATTTGCCACAGAAGAAATCGCAAAATCACTTCATATAGAAACAGGAGAAAAAGTTTGGAAAGTTACACGTGTACGTTGTGCTGATGGAATTCCAGTAATTTTTGCAGAAGAATATTATATTTACAGCCTATGTCCAAATTTAACACCTGATATTGTTAATCAATCAACATATGGATATTTGGACTCTTTAGGAGTGAGTTTTGCTTTTGCGGATCAAAAAATGGAAGCTATACTTTGTCCTAAAAGCATTGCAGAAAAATTAAATATTCGTGAAGGCCACCCATTAATTATGATGACATTAACTGTTTATATGAAAAATGGAGTCATCTTTAATTGTGGTATCGAATACTATAGAACTGATAAATTCACATTAATTCAATCTGTATATCAATAAGAAGTTTAAAAACTTCTTTTTTATTATCTATAAACATAAAATATGCTTATGCCATCCATATCATATTTACTTTATGCCCGCTTCTTTTTCAAACCCCTCAATGATTTTGCAATCTCAGCCAACCCATGATTTACATCATCAAAATCATCCACTAACACTCTTACTTCTTCACAATCCAGTACTACATCACTACTATTTTAGCTTATTCAATACACATTCCTACAATTCATAATCCTCATCTGTCATCTACCTTAAGCATCATAAAAGCCGTCACATTATGCAACGGCAAGTCTTCTATGAAACTTATATATATGAATAGCTAATAAGATTATTAATACAATCGACACTGTTCTATGAAGAATTAATATCATTGGATATTCAACCATAATCAATCATAGTATCCCTAAAACAAAGGATACTATGGTTAATACAATACTTCAAATCCAATCTCTTTCTATATAGAAAAACATGAATCAAAGCCAATACTAAGAATAATGTAGAAGCCAATTTATGAACTATGACTCCAGTATTTGGAACCATAATAGTCAAAACAAAGCTAATTGCGAGTAAATAATTCAAAACCCTTCTCATATAGTCTTTACTCCAAATGTAAAATAAACCATATGAAAAATCCAAACAATCAATAAAACAATATTGCCAACCACAATACCCTTCAATCCCATCATGATAAATCCAATGCTCATTAATAAAGTTACTGAACACATAATACGAAGCTTTGCTCGTTTCGTCATACCACTCTTAATATTATTCTCTTCATACAACTTCGTATTCTTAAACCAACCATCCAATCTTTTACTTGATTTTGCAAAACAAAAAGCTGCAAGCAACACAAAAGGAACCATTGGAAGAATCGGTAATATGACACCAATAATTCCTAACCCTAATGATATGCATCCAATCATGATATATAGAATCTTTTTCATTATGTCTACAAGTTAGAAAATACTAACTCTTATTCCATAAAAGAAGCCATCTCTTTGTTAGAGGTGACTAACCGATGATTATACTACTGAATTTAAGCCTTGTTGTCAACACAATCAGTTTACACATGCGCTCCTTTATCTGGTTTAATACGCTGCGAGTTGGATGAACGAATGTCTTTTATTTTTTCTATAATAGTGTATAGCATCACACTATCAACCAACAGATTTGCATAAACATTCCTTTATCGGTATAATACAGATGCAGAAAGACTACTGGATACAGTGGTTGCTCTGAAATCATTCTAATGCTAAGGCACTAGTCAATTCCTTTGCGATTGGGCGGACTAGTGTCTTTTGCATTTTTCTATAATCATTAACGTAAGTCGTAGTATTTCTACTAGTGCCATTAAACACATGGCAACGTCAATATAAAGATAAATATACATATGACAACCTCCTACAATAAACGGAATCGAGCCGAGAACGCAAGCTAAATTACTTTTAATTTCAGAGGTACCACCCTACTGTACACAGTAGCCAATTCCAATTATAAAACTTCAATGTGAAAACATTATTAAATCGCATGAATTTCTAAAAAATTTTTATAAACATTAAACAAGTCACCCGGTTATCAGGTGACTTGTTATATTAAATATTACTTTTCTGCAATTTTCTTTATTTTATCTGCGATATGCTTAGCGTCCAACTCATAGTATCCAATAAATCCTTAGGATTACCACTTCTGCCAAACACATTTTGCATACCTAACATATATTGTCTGCATACGACTCCTTCAGGTGCAAGTACTTCACTCACTGCACTTCCAACCCCTCCACCTCTTGTCAGAGATGTCTAACTGATGATAGTTTTCCGAATTTAAGACTTGTTGTCAATCTTGAACAACCCTCTTTTTAAATCACAACACCATATCAAAAGATACTAATTTACATGAAATAATGTCTTTTAAAATTCACATTTCAAAAAATTCATGACAAGTTTGACCATCGTTTCCTTTTCTTCTGGTCTAGACTCGCAATCATTAATGTAATTGCGACTAAAGCACTGTCTGAAATAATCTGTTTTCCATCGATAATCAGATGTTTATTCTTATTTAGAAATTCCAAGAATATGGATGCACCAATACGTTTGCAACCATCCACAAAAGGATGATCTTTGATTAAAAAGTAAAGTAGGTTTGCAGCTTTTTCTCCAATACTTGGATACAATTCAGTTCCAAAAACATATTGATAGATAGCCGCTAAGATTCCATTAAGCTTTCCATACTCTTTTTCAACACCAAACACATTTGAATAGTTTCCATATTTCATAGAATCAATCTATTCACGACTTCTTCGTAGGTTAACTGATAAACAGAAGCAATGTCATCCGGTTTAGGAATCGTTCCATGATCATAATCATCTAGAAGAGTTAATGCATTCGAATAGGCATCAACAACATTCAACACTTCTTTTTCTTCAATGTTTAAAGCAGAAGCAAGCAATCTAGACTGTATTTGGATAGTTTTATCTAAAGCCTCAAGTCTCTTTTCATTAACTGTAAATCCCTTTATCATATAGTCCTTCAATATAGATGTTGCCCATTTACGAAAGATAATTCTGTTTTGTGATTTTACTCTATACCCAACGGAAATAATTACATCTAAAGAATAAAATGGAACAGATTGCTTAACTCCAACAACACGCATTTTTTGCGTGTTGTTCTCTTTTTCAACTTCTCGATCTTTAAATATGTTATTAATATGCTTACGAATTGTTTTTTCATCACGATCAAACAACAATGCCATTTGATTCGCAGATAACCACACAGTATCTTTATCTGGAGTTACCGTAACGTCTAATTCTTAATTTCCATTATTAAACTTAATTATTTCATTGTTCATGTCTACCCCTTCTCCTTATATTTATATGACCTTTATAATAATTAACAAACTCTAATCAAAAGAACTACCTCATTTGCATAATCCTCTATTTATAGCTATAATACAAATACAGAAAGACTACTGGATGCAGTGGTCCATCTGAATTATTTTATGTCAAAAGACACTAGTAATTCGTGGCTCAATACGTGAACTAGTGTCTTTTACATTTTTCTATAATTAATAATGCAATTCTTAGTATTTCTACTATGACCATTAAACACATGGCTACATCAATGTATAGATAAATATACATACAACACGTCCTCCTGCAAAATCGGAATCATCGAGAACTCAAGATATCATCCTTTTCATTCAGAGGGTTCACCGTTACTACATCCAGTAGCACTTTTAATTATAAAGAGTTCATGTGAAAACAACATTAAATCCAGTAAATTTATTGTTTTTTTTCTCGATTTAAGAAAGATAAAAGAAAAGGTAGAACTAAATTGCTTAATTCTACCCTTTCATAATACGTGCTATATGAACAACTAAGAATGTTACTTCTTCATTCGTTAATGGAGTACCATACTTTTGTTCTAAGAAAGCTTTAATTTTTAATGCGACGGCCATCTCTTTTTGATACGCACTCTTCATTTGGTTATACAACAAATCATTTTGATTATTCAACATACTATTTGTGAAATATCTTTCGACAAAGAACTTAATGTGTGTGACAAAACGCATATAGTGAGCGCTCTGCCGATCCACATTTCGATTCAGCGAAAAAATCACAATATTGATAATTTCACCAATGACTTTGGCATATTTCATCGTATCATGACTCTCTTGTTTACCCATTGTCGCATTCGCAAAATGGAAGGCAATATTGGCCGCCTCTTCTTCAGGAAGTGTAATGCCAAGCTTTTCCTCAAACATATAGATAGCCATTAAACCAGCCTTGAATTCTTTTGGATAATAATTTTTAATTTCCCAAAACACGCGATTGGTAATGACAATCCCATCGCGAACTCTTTGCACCGCAAAATTCAAGTGATCTGCCAAAATCAAGTATAGACTTTTATTGAACTCACACTCCAAAAGCTTTTGTGCCTCCACAATGATTTCTTGTGTAATCGTCAAAATATCGATTGGAATATCATCCATCAATTCTTCAAACTGTTTAGACTTTGTGTTTTCCACAGGAACAAATATCTGATTTGAAGCACTTTGATCTATGCTTTCACCAACCTTTTTGCCATAACCAATTCCTTTACCAAGCAGGATGAACTCATTGTTCTCATGATCACTCACAAGAACGACGCTTGAATTTAAAACTTTCTTAATTACGTAATTCATTTCCCTGCTCCATTCTACTATTATTCAAAATCTACACTATTATTTTCGATAACCTTCTTATACCAATAGAAACTATCTTTTCTATATCTATTATAAGTTCCATTTCCATAATCATCAATATCCACATAGATATATCCATAGCGTTTTGAAATTTGTTTTGTTGATTCACTAATCAAATCAATACATGCCCATGAAGTATAGCCCATAAGTTCAACACCATCTTCTACAATCGCATCTAACATACATTCAAAATGCTTTTTCAAATATTCAATACGATACTGATCATGCACCTTTTTATCTTCGGTTAATACATCTCTTGCACCCAAACCGTTCTCAACAATAAATAATGGTTTACGATAACGATCATACAATTCAACCAATGAAATTCTCAATCCCAATGGATCAATTTGCCAACCCCATTGGCTTGTTTCCAAATATGGATTCTTAACAGCCAAAATCGTATTTCCAGGAGTTACATCCAAACCCGTCTTATCTGCAGCTTCACAACTAGACATATAATAAGAGAATGAAATGAAATCTACAGGATATTCCTTCATAATACGATCATCATCGGCTTCTTTGACAATATTAATATTGTTGTTTTTAAAATAAGACAATAAATAAGCTGGATATTCACCAAATACTTGCGTATCACTATAGGCATACGTAGAACGCATCTTTTGTTGCGCAGCCAATACATCTTCTGGCTTACAAGTATATGGATAATATGTAAGTTTAGTCAACATACAACCCACCTTTGAATCTGGAACAATTTCATGACAAATCTTTGTTGCCAAAGCACTCGCCACAAATTGATGGTGCATAGCTTGGAAAATCACTTCTTCGAAGTTTTTACCTTCAAAACGATCTTCAACAAGTCCACCCGTCGTATAAGGATGGCGAATCATACTATCCACTTCATTAAAAGTTAGCCAATACTTCACTTTATTTTTATATCGAGTACAAATTGTTTCCACAAAACGAGTAAAGAAACCAATCACTTCTCTAGAATACCAACCATCATAGTTTAATACTAAATTTAATGGTGGTTCATAATGAGACATTGTCACCAATGGCTCAATACCATACTTTAATAATTCATCAAATACATCATCATAGAATTTCAAACCCTCTTCATTCGGCTCCAAATCATCTCCATTTGGAAAAATTCTTGACCACGCAATGCTCATACGATATGTCTTGAACCCCATTTCTGCCATTAAGGCAATATCCTCTTTATAATGATGATAAAAATCACTACCATGACGCTTCGGATAATTCACTTCATCCTCAGGATGAGCTAAGCCCTCCTCAATATCCTTTGTCGTTATTGAAACATGCTTATTATAATCCTTTACGTCCGCATCAAAATGAGCTCTTGCAACATCCGAAACGGACCATCCCTTTCCACCAAGGTTCCAACCACCCTCAAATTGATTGGCAGCCGTAGCACCACCCCATAAAAATCCTTCAGGAAACTTTTTCATATACATTACCCTCTTTTTACATCAAACAATACATCACCAGTCTTAACATCTCCATATGACTGATTTAATACTTTATAACTTGTACTATTACTATTCACAACCATTACAGTAGGATCTAAATTCTTTTCTTTGATTGCATCCAAACCAAATTCAATTAATAAATCCCCCTCTTTTACTTTATCATTCTGCTTTACAAAAGCCGTAAATCCAACACCTTCCATAGAAACAGTATTTACACCAATATGAATCAAGATCTCAGCGCCATTACTTGTTCTTAAACCAATCGCATGCTTAGTCTCAAATAACATAACTACTTCAGCATCACAAGGAGCATATAACTTACCATCTTTAGGAACAATGGCAATTCCATCACCCAAAGTCTTCGATGCGAACATTTCATCACTCACTGTACTTAAATCAACAGCCTCACCATTTAATGGTGATACTAAAATATTCACTTCTTTTTCTTCTTCTGTTAACGATTCAACAACAGTAACATCTTCTTCAACTTCACTATCACTATCTTTCCATAACACAAATGTGATAATGAAAGATCCTAATAACGCAACCGCAAAACCAATACATGCATACATGAAGTTACTTCCATTTGCAGGATCCACAAACATGGACATACTTGCCAAACCAGGCCCTACAACAATAAATGCTTTTACGACAAACAATCCCATCAACATACCAGAAATGGCTCCAGACAATACAACACCAATCATAGCCTTTTTATTTTGTAAAGTAACACCATACAATGCAGGCTCTGTAATACCCATTAAGGCAGAGATTCCAGCCGATAATGCCGTCTGTTTTAAATTTTCATCTTTAGATTTCAATGCCACCGCAAAACAAGCACCACTCTCACTAATATTGTGAGCTAAACTTGCAGGCATATATAAAGCTTCATATCCCAATTGACCATATGTTGTGATGGCATATGGAAGTAAAGCTTTATGCATTCCAGTCGCAATCATAAATGGTAAAATAGCTGCAAGTAATCCTAATGCCACAAATCCAAGTTTTCCATAAAGAGCTAAGATTACAGCCGTAAATAATGTACCAATATTATATCCCAATGGGCCTAAAATCAATAAAGTCACAGGAATTGTGATAGCCAAAGACATCATTGGAACAAAGAAAATACGAATAGCCTTTGGAGAAATTTTATTGAATCCTCTTTCCATCAAGCTTAAGAAAATAACACATAAGATTGCAGGGAATACCTGTGAACTATACGTAACATTCTTTACCGCAAAACCAAACAATGTCATTCCATCTGTAAGAGCTTGTGTAGTTGCAGGCAACAATAAATATCCAACTGCCGCAACCGCAACCAAACGATTTGACTTTAAAGCATTCGCAGTCGTTACCGCAACCATAATAGGTAAGAAATAGAATGTTGCATCTGAAATAGCAGCCAATGCTGTATATACAGATGAATCACTTGCCAACAATCTAAACATCGAAAGCAATAATAAAACGGACTTTAATACACCAGCACCCGCAATAGCAGGAACTAGTGGTTGAAATACACTAATGATAAATTCTAATAATTTCGCACCCCATTTACGATCATCCTTTTTAGCTTCAATACCTTGATTTCCACTTAAAGGACAAATCTTCAATAATGTATCATACACTTCAACAACGTTGTTTCCAATCACAATCTGAAATTGACTTCCATCCACAACGCCCATAACACCCTTGATTTTCTTGATTTTTTCTACATCAACAACACTCTTGTCAACCAAACTAAATCTCAATCTTGTTGAACAATGTTCCAAAGTCGCAACATTCTTCGAACCACCAATTAAATCTAAAATCTCATTTGCAATTTTTTTGTAATCCATAAATTGTTTTCTCCTATCATCTATTTAAGAATGGCCATTCAAAGTGCAAAAAAGGCAGAATCCCATAAACACCTTGAAAAATTCAAAGCAATTTATTAGATCCTGCCTGCATTACCAGTTACATGTCTTTTTATTTGCAGGCATATGTTAACATTCATCTGTAAGCGTTGTCAATACTTTTTGATAAATTATTACCAGCAATCATTTAATACACATACAAGAAAAGCACTAGATACAGTGATCACTCTGAATTATTCTAATGTAAAGACACTAGTAATTCGTTGTGCTTACGTGAACTAGTGTCTTTTACATTTTTCTATAATCAATAATGTGATTCTAAGTATTTCTACTATGGCCATTAAATACATGGCAACATCAATATGTAGATATATATACATAAGCTTTCCTCCTGTAAAAAAATAGAAGGATCTACTTACCTGGAATTCAAGATTCAAGGCTTCAAAACTCCTTAACAAGAGGCAACCATCAACCACACCCAGTAGCCAGTTTCAATTATAAAACTTCAATGTGAAAGCATTATTAATTCCAATAAATTTGTTGCGATTGTTCCTATTTCATCTAAAACGTCTTATTTTCATTGAATTAGATACTCTAAAATTCATATAGAAAGAGAACGTCGAGTAGGCGTTCTCTTGAAGAAATTCTAAAATAATAATTGCAATCCCATCACAATGACCCACATATAAGCACAAGTCTTAGGAATCTTAAATAAAACTACTATTCTAATTTGTTTTAACACAAACACGCTTTCCAGAAAACGCAATCCCAAATCTCAATATCTTTTTGATTCCTTCACTCTTCATCTCAGAATCATATTCCATACTATGAATCTGACAAAGAGCTTCATTTGCCAAAAGCGTTAATTCATGATCATCAAGATTCTTTTTCCACTTGAGTTCCATAATCATTCCAGGATACTTATCATCTCTAGGAATTAAGCCAATATCAAATCTTCCTTTACCAGACTCTCTATTCGACTTTATTTTGTACTGATTATCCATCATCGAAATCAATCCTAAAATCAATCCATGATAGAAAGATTCACTAGCCGTATCATAAAAGCTAACTGCTTTATTCATATATTCAGAAATAGCTTTTTCTAGTTTTACATAATCATTTAAGAACAAACTTTCCGCAATCTTATCTGCAGTCGTTCTTGAAACTGCACCAATCTGCATCAAATGTGCCAAAACCTCACTTTTATAAACGGAAGCTATCTCTTTATTGGGAATCGATACCTGACACAAATAAGATCCATCCGCCTGCAATTCTTTAATCGTTGTTTTCAAATACCCAGCTACCAATAATAAACTATAGATATTAGCTGGATCATCTGTAAGTGAACGATAAACAACATTTTGATCAATTCTTGCCAAAACTTTATCCCCACGAATCAAAGAATAAAGCTTTTCTGTTATATCCTCATCCGCCACTTTTAAAACATCTTCGAGAATCTCATTCTTTCCAGTATTCACCCAATATGCCTGTGGAACACACCCCTTCGAAATATAATTAATAACAGACCACGGATTATAGATTTCTTCATTCCCAAACAAATATCCATCATACCATTCTTGAAGTTCACTCTCTTTTTCAGCAACTCCATAATACTCTAACATTTTACTTACTTCTTCATTTGTAAATCCGAAATAACGATCATATGCTTCATCCATCACTGAGTTCACAGTTAAATTATTTAATCCACTAAAAATACTTTCTTGAGCAATTCTCAAAATTCCGGTTAAAAAGCCGTAAGAAAGATTTTTATTATCCTTAAAAGCACCAGAAAAGAAATTTCTCATAAAGCCAATGATTTCATCATAAAAATCCTTAGAATACCCTTCCTGAATTGGAGTATCATATTCATCAATAATAATAATTGGAGCTTGATCATAATGCGTCGCAAGCATCTTAGATAACTTTTCAAGTGAAAAAGACAATTCCACTTCATTTTCTGTTGCACTTAATATTTTATTAAAATACGCCTTCTCATAATCCGATATTTTTCCACTACTCAACAATTCTTGATGCCTTCCATATTCTTCTTGAAGTAACGATTTAATTTTCTCTACAGTGGCCTGCCAAGAATCAAACTTTACATCTTTAAAAGTAAGAAAAATCACAGGATATTTACCTTGATGCATTCGATAGTTTTCCCCACACTTCCAAATATTCTTATCTTTAAAATATTTAGACGTATCCTCATCCACCTTTTCAAAATACACTCTAAGCATATCCATATTCAATGTTTTTCCAAATCTTCTTGGTCTTGTGAATAATGAAACCAATGGCTTTTGATCTAAAAACTCCTTAATTAACATTGTTTTATCCACATAATAATAATCCGATTGAGCACGCACATAGTCTGAAATACCAATAGGCAATGACTTTCTATCTGTACTCATCCCTTTTTTACAGTATTCACCAGACGAAATTCTTCCATCTACCGGTTTTGTTGCTTCATCTGGAATTTCCCAATTTTTTCCATTCTTAACAGCACCCGGAATTCTTCCCGATTTACACAAATTCGAAACTGCACGAACACTAATATTCCAAATTAAAGCCATTTCTTTACAAGTTTTCATGTGAACACCACCAATCCTACTACCAATAGTATACCCATTATTCGGAAATATGTCGAATTCATTCGGTATTTTATTCGGTAGATTATCAACTTATAGTGGTATTCTTCTTTTTGAAAAAATTAAAAAGGTGCAATGAAGCACCAAGTTTTGTGAATTAGAATAATAATTGTAATCCCATCACAATGACCCACATATAAGCACAAGTCTTAGGAATCATCAATAACCCAATCTTTGGTTTTGTCTTAGACCACAATGTAACTGGGATGTAACACCCAAAAGAAATAAGGATGGCTGCAACCATACGGTTCATATGTAAATCGTACATATTTCCTGAAATGGCATAAAGAATTATCACACCAACTCCAGTTACCGCAAACACGGCATTACGAATCACAGAAAGCTTCCTATTTCCTTCTTCGGAAGTCCAATTGTTTTGTGGTAAGAAACATACAACGATACGAATAATAGCTGAAATCCAAATCATAGCCTCAACCCAAAGTGGAGCTTGTAATGTTGGGAATGTTAATTTCCAGATAAACAATAAAATAATATAGAATACGGTCATTGTGATTGAAGATACTTGCAATCCAATTCCAAGCTGTCTTTTAATTTTATCATTTGTACCATACAAAGCCCTTTTAATACGAGGAACCAAGTGGAATGCGTCTCCACCACACAACGTTAATGTTAATACACCATATAATATGAACAATGGATTTCCTTTCGAATATACAAAGAATAAGATTCCAGCAATTAAGTCAAAAATCAAGTAACAAGCATCAAAAATCACTTCCATTAAATCAGGAATTTTTTTCATTTGAAATCATCCTTTCTGCATTGTCATACACCTTTTGAAATACACTCATAAACACTTTGATTTCTTCTTCACTAAGACCTTCAAACATATCTTGTGCAAACTCCTTTTGCGCCCATATTCCATCTTCAATTACTTCATTGGCCAATTGTAGTAAATGAATAGTTACATGCTTTTTATTGTCTTTGTCGACTCTTCGCTCAATAAAACCACAATCTTCTAATACTTTAAGTGAAATCGAAACATGAGACTTTGTAGACTTACGAATACGAACAATGTCCGCAGCCGTATTGTACGCAGGATTGTTGTAAATAAACATTAATATGTCATACTCCAACTGTCTTAACTGATATTTTTCGCAAACTCCAGAAACCTTCATCTCATAATATCTCGTTATCGTTTTATGTTCATCCCAAAAGTGCATATGCGCTCTCCTCATCGTTCTATTTAGAACATTAATATTCTATAGCTCATGAATAGGTTTGTCAATAAAAATCATTGACACCATTCTTACGTCAACTTCTCGTAATTTTTATACATCTATATAAAAAAAGCCTTCCAAACAAGTCGAAAGGCTAATTACACTAATCTTCATATGTGATTGTTTTTGAATTAACGATCTTTTTAAATTCCTCAAACAACGGATGTTTAGGAATAGATCTTAATTCTTTACTAATTCTATATGCGAATAATTGGAATACTTGAAGATACGTTAAGGATACAGTATCTGCACAAGGATTTAGTAACGTTAATACATGATCATCATCATATGCTTTATTTGTGATGTAATATACACGGTCTGACACAGCACGAGATGCTCTATAGATTTGGTATGAACGATCTGAAGTTTCATCTTGCGCATCAATGATAAATACATTGTGCTTTGGAGAAAGTTGCAAATTCGGTCCATGAATATATTCTTCTAATTCATATGCACAAGAAACAACTAATTCATATGCACAAGAAACAACCTTCACAGTTTCACCAATCTTTAGTGCTGCCTCTTTAGCTACACCTTCACAAGGACCACAACCAGCTGCATACATATTTTCCATAGATAAGAAATTCTTTTTAAACTTTTCTAAGAAAGCTTCTTCATGCACAAAATTTTCCTTTTGCATAGAAGCATAACTTTCACAATATGCATCAAGCCAAGCTGTATCAACCATTTTTCCTTGTTTTTCTAAAATTGCAAACGTAAGTTTTATTAAGAATAAGGCAAGTGTTGTTACACCCTTAGTAACATACCCCTCCTTTTCTTCGTCTACATAATCAATCACAACTTCAGCATAATCTTTAATATCGCTCTTTAAATCCCCTGTTAAAGCGATTGTTTTACGATTTAAATTTTTTAATATATCCAATGCATCTAATGCATTTTTACTATATCCACTCTGTGAAACGACAAACACAAAGTCATCTTCACACAACACTGGATAGTATGCGAATGTATATGGATTTATCACAGTGACATCTACACCTAAATATTTTTCCATAACATATTTAGCACACCAAGACCCATTTCCACTCGAACCAGAAGCTATAATCTTAATATTTCTATAGTTTCCATCCATATAAACCTGAGCCAATTTATTCGTCTGTTCTTTATTTTTATATACTGAATTTAAAATATCTTGCGTCTGCAAAATATAATATTCCATTGTTTCTAATTGTTCCATATTGTTTCTAATTGTTCCATATTGTTTCCTTCGTGAAATTATATTCTAAAACGATACGTGGATTTGTCACTTCGAATATAACTATGTGTATATTCCACGACATTTTTTTCTTTATCAAAGCCAATATATTGAAATCGAAATACAGGTTCTACAAGATTTCCCAAAAGTTTTGAGATTCGATCATCTGGAAATTGTACGATTAATGAACGATGGAAGTCACAAGGATCATGATCTTTCTTTGCCATAAAATCATATAATGACACTTTTGAAAAATCATAGTCTTCAATGCCCTCTACATACTTGTATGGCATATAGGCAATTTCCACAGAAAAAGGTTCATCATTGTAATAACGAACACGCATTAAACAATAAACGTCTTCTCCTTCTTCTAATTTCAAGTGTGCACGAATCGAAGTTGTCGGCTCAATCTTTTCTGCAACAATGACCTTACTGTCAATTGAAAAACCTTGTGCCTTTAAAAAACTACTAAAACCACGATGTTCATTTATCGCATCATAGTTTCCCCATGAAGGTTTTACAATTTGTTTTGCGACAAACGTTCCTTTATAAGGAACCTTGAACAATACACCATCTTCAATCAAGACATTAAGTGCTGATCGCACTGTCTGTCTGTTCACACCACATTTTTCAGCCAAGTCTCTTTCAGACTCCAAACGCTCACCTGGCAACAATTCTCCATTATCAATACGATTTAACAACGTATTTTTTAAACGCAAAAAAAAACACCGATTATAAGAAGTGTTGTTGCACTTTTTTCATCAACAAAAAAAACACCTATCCTAAACAGATGCCTAAATTATCATTTGTTAATAAATTTGTATACTCGTAAGTATACTACTCATGAGTATACAAATATTCAATAATCTTTCACTGTATATTTCTTTATTCTCCCAGTTCATCCAACATATCATCTACACCATCACGATAATTTTCATCGTTATCGTAACGATTCTCATCATAATCACCAAAATATGCATCATCACTTCCTTCATCATAAGATGAGGACGAAGAAGATGATGATGAGTTTGAACGTTGCCCCTCTTTCTTTTTACGTTTCTCTTCCCTTGCCTTAAACTCACTCAATTCCGTACGACGCCTATTCTCAAGACGATACTGTTCCATTTGCGCTTCCCATTCTGCCTCTTCCTTTTTCAAAGAAATATATCCATATCCAAATAATAGTCCAAGAATAATCAAGAAAATAATTCCACCCCTACCCTTAGATTCATTATTTGGTTGAATGACCTTTTTTTCCTGATAATTTTCACTAGGATCAGCTTCAGGCAAAACTCTTTCCTGATTTGAATAATCACTTTGTTTCTTTGTTGTTTGAACTTTTGGTGGGATATTCACCGAAAACCTTAAATGTATATCATATAATCTTCTAAGGATAAAACCGGCTAACCAATCAATAAAAGCATCCTCAAATTCAATACTAAAACAAGTTAATAAGCTAAGAAACTCAAACATCGATTCATCCATTAAGGATGAATCAAAACAAGGATCATTCTTTAACATTGTCTTAATTTCATCCTCTGACTTACCATCATATTTTCGAATCAGTTCATCATCACTCATATCCAAGATTTTCTTAACTCCATCACCAACGATTTTCTTACGTGTTTCTATATCTAACTTCTTAGACATCTTTCTCTCTGCTTTTGTAGGTATATTAGGCAGTTTCGTTTCTTTTTTAGTAACAGGTACATCCACACCATACAGATGCATTACCTGTATTAACTCTTTTGTAAGTAAACCCTTTTTATTAGCATGAATATAAATCTCTTCATAGATTGGACAAAGACTACAAGCTTCACTAAACTTATCTTCTTCAATTAAAGAATCAATAGATCGAACAAACTCATACGAACTATATCCCTTAATACACTCTTCACAAATAGACGCATAAAAATGTCTTAAGTAAACAGGAATAAATACAGAAATGTAGAAATCATTTTCTTTACATTGTTTAGAAACATCCTCCATATGTTTCTTTATTTTACTTGAATCCAAAATCATACGATAAAGCATACTCGCCAACGGATTGCACAATATACCAAAATTTACATTTAAACAAGACTCTAACATCTTCTCCTTTACAAGCTCTATTTCTACATTAATCTGACTTGTACTTCCCTGCATCATTAATATATGAATCTTTTCAAGACTATCTATATCACGATTCAAATTATTCGTATTCATATTTGAAAAAGAAAGTTCAATATCTTTATATTCACCACAAATTAGTTTATTCTCTACATCATTTACTAAA
Organism: Holdemanella sp. DFI.5.55; assembly: GCF_020593575.1. Taxonomy (NCBI): domain Bacteria; kingdom Bacillati; phylum Bacillota; class Erysipelotrichia; order Erysipelotrichales; family Erysipelotrichaceae; genus Holdemanella; species Holdemanella sp. DFI.5.55. The sequence continues at coordinate 20,531 of NZ_JAJDMK010000004.1, read as the reverse complement.
CTTGAATACTTATCTTTACAATCATTGTAATAGTCATACCAATCTAGAAACTCTTTTGAAATTATTATATTTTCCATTCCCTATACCTCTGGTCTTATACTGTTATTATAGCCTTTTCGATCTATGATTTCATTTTAATGCTGGTATAATGTTAGGTATGAACTATCAAAATATACAGAGCGGCCTATCTACCGCATTTTTAGACAAAAATATATCTTCCAACGTATTATATCGACCTCAATTTATTTCAAACGACTATAAGAATGGAAGAAAAGTACTAAGCACCATTGAAGATGAATTATTACACTGCGACTCCTTTTTAATCAGTGTAGCCTTCATTACGATGGGAGGAATTACCCCCTTACTTCAAACGCTTCGTACTTTAGAAGATAAAGGCATCAAAGGTAAAATTCTTACAACGGACTATTTGGCATTTAGTGATCCTAAAGCCTTAGATAAACTCGCTACATTTTCGAATATTGAACTTAAAATGTATCTAGTACCCGACTCAAAGAATGGTTTTCATACCAAGGGATATATCTTTCAATCCGATGAAATCTACAAGATCCTTGTGGGTTCTAGTAATATGACAAATACAGCACTTACTACAAATCGAGAATGGAATACAAAAATTGTGTCCACAAAATCCGGTGAGTTTGTATCAGAAATGTTAGATGAATTTGAAGAATTATGGAATCATCCAAATACATATTCCTACAATGCATTTATTGGTGCATATAGAGTGCATTATGAAGAATACAAAAAGGTGAAACAAAAAGAAGACATTAAATTACCCTCTAAACAGTTGATTCCAAATTCTATGCAGCAAGCCTTTATTTCCAATCTTAGAAAGCTTCGCAATGAGAATGAATCAAAGAGTTTGTTGATTTCAGCCACAGGAACAGGAAAGACGTATGCCTCAGCCTTTGCCTTACAAGATCAGAATCCCAAGAAAGCCCTATTTTTAGTGCATAGAGAGCAGATTGCCAAACAAGCTCTTCAAAGCTACAAAAATGTATTTGGAGAATCCAAAACATTTGGTTTATTATCTGGAAAGAGTAAAGATACTGATGTAGACTACTTGTTCGCAACCATGCAAACGATGTCTAAAAAAGAAGTGTATTCAAGTTTTGCCCCTGATACATTCGATACCATCATCATTGATGAGGCACATCGCATTGGAGCTAAAAGCTATCAAGAAATCATGGACTACTTTAAACCAAAGTTTTGGCTAGGAATGAGCGCAAGCCCAGAAAGAACCGATGACTTTGATGTATATGCAGCCTTCGACCATAATATTGCCTATGAAATTCGTCTTCAACAAGCTCTAGAAGAAAACTTATTATGTCCATTCCACTATTTTGGCATTACTGACTTTTTAACCAACGGAAACGAAACAGATTTTACCGATTTCAACTATTTAACATCCAACCAAAGAGTGGACTACATTATCGAACAAACCAATTACTATGGATATAGTGGAGAAAGAGTCAAAGGACTCATGTTTTGCAGTTCCAAGAAAGAAGCGGCTGCCCTTAGTGAAAGATTAAATCTACGAGGATATCGAACTATAGCTTTAAGTGGAGAGGATTCTCAAGAAAAAAGAGAAGATGCGATCGATCGCTTAGTATCCGATACAAGAAGTGACTATCTACAATACATTTTAACTGTAGATATTTTTAATGAAGGTGTCGACATACCTGAAATCAATCAAGTTGTCCTATTAAGACCTACACAATCGCCCATTGTCTTTGTCCAACAACTAGGTCGAGGCCTAAGAAAATCAAAAGACAAAGAATATGTTGTCATTCTAGACTTCATTGGAAACTACAAAAACAACTTCATGATTCCAATCGCCCTATCTGGAGATCGTTCTTACAACAAAGACAACATAAGACGCTATGTACTTGAAGGTGAAAGAATTATTCCAGGATCGAGTACGATTCACTTTGATGAAATCAGTAAGAAACAAATTTTTGCGTCGATTGACACCGCCAATTTTGCGGATATCAAGCTCATTAAGGATAGCTATAAAAATCTAAAGAATAAACTTGGAAGAATCCCTACTCTTATGGATTTTGAAACCTATGGAGAAATTGACGTACAAAGAATTTTCGACAACAAATCACTAGGATCTTATTATGCCTTTTTAAAGAAATATGAAAAGGATTATAAAGTAAGATTAAATGAACTTGAAGAAAACTTTATTAAGTTTATTTGTACAAAACTTGCCAATGGAAAAAGAAAGATAGAGCTTGAAACACTAAAAGATTTAATCAACGATCAAGAATATACAAATGATCTATCCCAAACAAATGTATTAAACATCTTCACCAATGAATTTCCAACTGGATCTGGAAAGAATACTTTTAAAGATTGTATTTTTATTGAAGATACGAAAACTTCAAAACCATTTAAGACATGTTTAGAAAACAACGAATTTAAATCCATGGTAAAAGAAATCATTGAATATGCATTGGATCAATATAATAAACATTATAAGAATACATATAAAGATACAAACTTTGTTCTTTATCAAAAATATACATACGAAGATGCCTGTCGCTTATTAAATTGGCAACACAATGAAGTTCCATTAAATATTGGCGGATACAAATATGATCAAACAACCAAAACATTCCCTGTCTTTATCAATTATGACAAGGCAAACGACATTCAAGATACCATCAAATATGAAGATCATTTTATCAATGAAAGTCAATTGATTGCGATATCCAAATCCGGAAGAACCACAAGCAGTGATGACGTACAAAACTTCTTGTACGCCAAAGAAAGAGGGATTGAAGTTCATTTGTTTGTGCGAAAGAACAAAGATGATAAAACAAGCAAAGAATTCTATTATCTAGGCCATATGCAAGCAGAGACAGATAAGACCAAACAGTTTGTGATGCCAAACACACAAAAAACAGCCGTCGAAATCTTATGGCAATTGGATACACCCGTAAGAGAAGACATTTATCGATACATTGTAGAGGAGTGATTTTTTGAAAACAATACACGTAGTAGCCGCCATTATTAAAGATGGAAATAAAATATTCGCCACCCAAAGAGGCTATGGCGAATTCAAAGACGGATGGGAATTTCCTGGAGGAAAAGTTGAACCGGATGAAACAAGTAGACAAGCCATTGTTCGTGAAATCAAAGAAGAATTAGATACAACCATTCAAGTCGAAGAATACTTTGATACAGTCGAATATGACTATCCAGACTTCCACCTATCCATGGAATGTTTCATTTGTACGATCCTTGAAGGAAATTTAACTCTATTAGAACACGAATCCGCAAAATGGCTTACTAAAGACACATTATACTTAGTAGATTGGCTACCTGCAGATTTAGGACTAATTGCTAAATTAAAAGAAATATTATAATCCCATGCAACATTTTAAAACACCTAAAAACGAGCATTTCACCTTTATATAAAGAACAAATACTCGTTTTTTCTTTTGCCAAACTGTCAAATAATCAACAAATTTTCAGGAATTAATAATGTTTTCACATTGGATCTTTATAATAAAAATTGGCTACTGGATGTGGTTGGTGGTTGCCTCTTGTTAAGGAGTTTTGAAGCCTTGAATCTTGAATTCCAGGTAAGTAGATCCTTCTATTTTTTTGCAGGAGGAAAGCTTATGTATATATATCTACATATTGATGTTGCTATGTGCTTATTTGCCGTAGTAGAAATACTAAAAGTAACATTGATGATTATAGAAAAATGCAAAAAGCACTAATCACCACTCGCAATGGAAAAAGATTAGTGCTTCAGCATTAACTTTATTTCAGAGTAACCACTACTTTTCCAGTAATCGTTCTCTATATGTATTATACAAAGAAACCGAATGTATTTCCACAAGAAAAATTCTAAATCTAAAACAATGATTTATATAATTTTCTCCTGATTTTCTAATGAATGACGTATCGACAGAACATTTATGGTTTTATTATTTTCATCTACATAATAATATAGTAAATAATTTTTGATTACCATCTTTCGGACCTCATGGAATCCTAAAAATCTATTTTTAATCATTGGATTTGATTCAGGAAAATCACACACCAAAGCAAGCCTCTCAATCAATAAAATATAGAAGCTTTTTGCAGCGTGTAAATTGCATAAATGATTAGTCAAATAATCTAATATATTATCTAAATCTATTTGCGCTTCATCCGTAAAGAAATACTTATAAGCCATACTTATCTTTCATTTCTTCCATTACTTTTATACCATCTTTTAATTTACCAGAATACATCTGTTGCAATCCTTCATACACAGCTTTTGCTTCCTCTAATTCCTCAAAAATACTTCTATAATAGTCAATATCCATTACCACAAGACGTCCATATCCATTTTTTGTAACAAACACCTTTCCACTATCTTTACACAATTCCTCAATACGTACTGTATTTTTTAAATCTCTCATTGGTACGATTTCCATAAAAGTTCCTCCTTGTGGCTATATTATATACCTTTTATGGTCACGCATCAATAATTTGAAACTTTTTCAACAATATTACGACTCTGAAATGCAAAAAGCACTAATCACCAGTGACAATGGAAAAAGATTAGTGCTTCAGCATTAACTTTATTTCAGAGTAACCACTACTTTTCCAGTAGTCGTTCTCTATATGTATTATACAAAGAAACCGAATGTATTTCCACAAGAAAAGCTAAAAATCCCATACAACATTTTATTTATGTTAAAAGCATCTATTTACACTTTACTTAAAGTAAATATTGAGCTTTTCATATCATTCAACTGTCGAAAAAAAAGAATAATTCAAACGAACTATCCTTTCTTTTGTTGAATCCAATATACACTTTCTGCAACACGAACTTTCAAACCATCCATTATCATTTCTTTTTGTTGAAAGTTTGCCAAAACATTCAAGCGATTCCAGAAAGTTCTTTCGCAAGTGGATTTCCCATCAATAAAACATTCCATTTTGCGTCTCCCTCGACGTTTATCATAGAATATTCTGAATACGCTTACAAGTCTTGACTTTTTTTATTTTTATGATTCTTTATTTTACAGAAATGACTGTATATCCTGCATTTGTCACGGCATCACTCAACATCTGATCTGTGATATTCTCTGTGCAATTTAATGTAGCTGTTTTTTCATCTAAACTAACCACTACATCACTTACACCTTCCACTTTACTTAATGCATCCTTTACGTGTGCCACACAATGCATGCACATCATACCATCTACTGTTACTACTTTTTTCATTTTCTTTTCCTCCTTATATTCAACGGGAATATAACCCGCATCTTCAACCGCTTGTTTTAAAGCCACCTTATTTACTTGTTGCACATAGTCAATATCGGCCTTACCTAAATTATAATCCACACGAACTTCTTTTACATTTGGAACCTTCTTTAAAGCATCCTCTACTAACCATGCACAATGTCCACAGGACATACCATCAATATGCATTGTGTATGTTTTGACTTCTTCCATTTCAACTCTAGGTTTAAAATAACGAAGTCGTAAAGCGTTTGTGACAACACAAACACTACTCAAAGACATACATGCCGAACCAATCATTGGTGATAATCGAAGTCCAAATGCTGGATACAATAAACCTGTCGCAACTGGGATTCCTAAAATGTTATAGAAGAAAGCCCAAAATAGATTCATCTTAATATTTTTAATAACGTCACTTGATAAATCAATTGCCGTCACTACATCCAATAAAGAGCTTTTCATCAAAATCACATCCGCACTATCTAAGGCAATATCGGTTCCAGCACCAATCGCAACCCCAATATCTGCACGCATTAATGCAGGCGCATCATTGATACCATCACCCACCATCATAACCTTCTTACCTTGTTCTTGAAGCTTACGAATTACACTCTCCTTATCTTGTGGCAACACATCACTAATCACTTCATCCACACTTAAAGATTTACCAATCGCATTCGCTGTTTTTTGATTGTCTCCAGTCAACATAACCACACGCATATTCTTCTTTTTAAATTGTTCTAATGCAACCTGACTCGTACTACGAATGGTATCCGCCACACTAATTAAACCGATCACATTTTGATCTTCCAAAAAAATCAATGGAGTTTGACCTAAACTTGCATAAGCATCTAAGTCTGATAAAACATTTTGATTTATTTGAATATTTTTCTCTTCTAATAACCTTTTATTTCCTGCCAAATACACATGTCCATTTAGCTTAGCCTGAATACCACGACCCGAAATGTTTGTGAATTGTTCAGGTTGTTGAAGCTTTATATTTTTATCTTCCGCATACTCCACAATAGCCTGTCCCAAAGGATGCAAAGAACCACTCTCTAAGCTTGCCGCCATTGAAATAAAGTCATTCATACTAATATTTGTATATACCTTAACACCTTGAACACTTGGCTTTCCTGAAGTAATCGTACCCGTCTTATCCAATACAATCGTATCAATCGAATGTAGCTGTTCTAATATGGCAGCCGATTTAATTAAAATCCCATTTTCCGCTGCCTTACCCGTACCTACCATAATCGCAACTGGCGTAGCTAAACCTAAGGCACAAGGACAAGAAATCACGAGTACACTAATCGCATTGGATAACGCAAATTGAATCGTTTGACCACTGATCAACCATGCGACAAATGTAATCAATGCGATTAAAATCACAACAGGAACAAATACACCACTAACTTTATCTGCCAAACGAGCAATAGGGGCCTTTGAGTTACCAGCATCATCGACTAGCTGAATGATCTTAGCCAAAGTTGTATCTTCACCTACTTTTTCAGCCTCAAACTGAAAAGTACCATTCTCATTCATAGTAGCTGAAATGACTGAATCCCCTACATTCTTTTCTACCGGAAGACTCTCACCCGTAATCGCCGACTGATCCACATAACCTGCACCCGAAATAACTTTACCATCTACTGGAATTCTTTGTCCTGGACGAATCACAACTATATCATGAATTCGAATGCTTTCACTCGACACAACAATTTCTTTACCATCCCTTAAGATCGTCGCATTTTTTGGTGCTAAGTCTACCAACTTATCTAAGGCATCACTCGTTTTTGCCTTGGATCTAGACTCCAAATACTTTCCAACACTAACCAAAGTCACAATGGTTGCGGCCGACTCAAAGTATAAAGAGTGCATTGCCATATGGGCCATTTCCATATTCTGCACACCAAAATAATAGGCCATCTGATAAACACCGATCAAGCCATACACAAAGCTTGCACCTGAACCCATCGCAACTAAAGAATCCATATTGGCCGACTTTTTCATTAAAGCTTTAAATCCCGTAATAAAGAAATGTCTTTGAATAAACAATATAAATAGACATAAAATCAGCTGTGTTAAGGCTGAAACCATCATCCATTCCATACCCTCTAAAATAGGAAGGCCTACCATAGGACCCATCGCAATTAGAAGTAAAGGAACCAATAAAACTAAACTTAAAATCAATCTTTGTTTAGCACTTCTTTGATCCGATTCCACTCGATTCTGACGATTCTGCCATACTTTACGAACCTCTGTCTTTTGACCATACACACTAGCTCCATAGCCAATCTGTTTTACAGCTTCACAAATCGTTTGTTCATTCACCTTATCTTGATCAAATTCAACCTTCATTGAATTCGATAATAAAGAGACATCACAATGACTCACACCATCTAACTTACTCACAACACGAGTTACATTAGCCTGACAAGCCGCACATGTCATGCCTGTCACATCAAACTTTTCTTCCATTAAAACCACCTACTTTAACTTCTTTACTAAATCCATAACCTCACTCATGATTTCTGTATTTCCATTTTGCACATCCTCAACAACACACGTATTTAAGTGTTCCTGCAAAACAATGTATCCAAACGCCTGTAAAGCACTCTCTACTGCCGCTACCTGCACTAAGATGTCGCCACAATACCGATTCTCCTTCAACATATTCTCAATTCCATTCAATTGTCCTACCATACGATGAAGACGATTCGTCAATTGTTTGATTTCTTTCTCATCTCTAGGCTTATGCTTTTTATGACAACACTCACTCATTGATCTCACCTCGATATAATGATATACCCCCTATAGGTATATTTCAAGTGATATGATTTGTGGCATAATAAAAGAAAGGAAAAACTCTATGAAATATAATTATTACGTGTACCTGCCAAGAATTGGAACCATTCTTGTCATGTTTTTAACGTGCAGTGCACTCTTCTCAAAAGAAATCTTTTTTAATATCATATACCTTGTTTTTGTCGTGCTCTTTAGCCAAATTCTATTTATATATGAAAAAAGACTATTAAAAAACAATGAACCACAATACGAAAAAATCAGTTTTCGCGATTCATTGTTGATGTATCCCATTCTATTAAATATTGAACTATTCCTATTTGCGATTGTCAGCCTATTTAGTATATTGATCCTTCTATGCATCAATAAAACCATTATGGCACTCATCACAATTGGAGTTATCACAATTATTATTTCACTCTATTTCAATATGCGAAGACACTAGTCTTCCTTTTTTTCTGTCTGATTCAACATACGATATCCAACACCCACATGCGTCTGAATATACTTCGGATTTGAAGTATCCGGCTCAATCTTTTTACGCAAAGTAGCCATAAACACTCTTAGACTTGGCGTTTCTGTACCTTGAACACTTCCCCATACTTCTTGCATGATATAATTATGTGTTAAAACCTTATCGGTATTTTTAGCTAAAACACACAATAATTTATATTCAATCGGAGTTAAATGGATTTCATGCCCATTCTCATATACACAACCCTGCGCATAATTGATTGTCAAATCTCCATTTTCATATACACTCTCATTTACACTTATGGTCTGACTATTATTTAATCTTCGAATCGTTACACGAAGTCTAGCCAACAATTCATCCACTGAAAATGGTTTTGTCAAATAGTCATCGGCCCCTAAATCTAAAGCTTTTACCTTATCTTGATCTTCACTTCTTGATGAAACCACAATAATTGGAATATTTGACCAAGAACGAACCTTCTTTATAACATCCAAACCATCCATATCTGGCAATCCTAAATCTAGAAGCATAATGTCCGGATTATAAGAAAGCACATTCATGATTCCTTGCTTCGCTGTTTTTGCCAGACGAAACTGATAATTTTCCATCTCTAGAGTTGTCGTAATCAAATTCCCAACCGCAATATCATCTTCAATTACTAAGATTTGAACTTTATTCATACAACTTTACCTCCACTGCATCCAATACAAACTTAAAACAAGCTCCATGAGGCGTTACATTCTCAACCCAAATCGTACCACCATGCGATTGAATAATAGATTTACACAAAGATAGACCTAGACCCATGCCACGTCTTGTATCTCCACCTCGGTTATTTTCCGTATAGAACATCTCAAACAATTGTTCAGGATGTAATACACCATTTCCATCATCTTGAACTTCTATTAAAATTTTATCCTCAACCCGCCTAGCATTCAAAGAAATATTTGAATTTTCAGGCGTATATTTGATCGCATTATTTATTAAATTCACTAAAACCTGAATAATCAAGCGTGCATCCATATTAGCCATCAATAAATCATCCTCTAAATGCATAGAAATATTATGTTTGCGTTTATTACGACCCAAATGATGAATAGCCTCTCTAAAAATATCCTCAATCATTTCTGGTTGTAAATTCAACTGCATCGTACCATTTTCAATTCTCGTTATAAACAATAAGTTTTCCACCAAATCATACAACCACATCGCATCATTATAAATATCTTGATACAATTCCTTCTTCTTTTCTTGTGAAAACGCATTCTCGTTTTCCAATAATAAGCCGGCATTGCCTGAAATACTAGTCAGTGGCGTTCTTAAATCATGCGAAATCATACGTAATAAATCGGCTCGCAACGCCTCTTGTTTGGCTTGTTGCTCAATCTTTAGATTTTTTAAACGAATCATTTCCTTCTCTAAAGCCATACCACACTCGTCCAATATCGCAAGCCACAAATTTTTTTCAAAAGAATCTATCTTATCTTTTAATACAATTCCAACCACACCTAATACTTCGTGCGTTCCATTAATAGGCAAATATAAACACATCGAATCCGAATGATAACTCGTTGTCTTTCCAGCCTCATGCCTATTTTTATAAACCCAAGCCACAATATCCGTTTCTACAGGACACTGTCCTAATAGAATAGGCTCATCATTATGTGGATACAACACTAAATCCGTATCCAATAATTTATGCAGCTGTTTTAACATCGAAGCATAGATCGCATTCATATCATTCGCCTTTTGAAGCATCTGGCTCATCTCCAATAAGACTTGCGTACGATACACTTGTTTGGCATTTTCGAAAGATTGTTTCTTTAATCTTGTCATTAACGAACTAGATGACATGGCCACCACAAACATAACAATATATGTCGTAATATAGCTTGGATCACTCAACAAAGAAAAGTAGGGGTATGTAAAGAAAAAGTTAAAGCATAACACTGAAAATAAAGACGCCAATAAACTATAGATATATCCACTTGTCCAAATGGATACAAATACAATGCCCAAGATATAGATCATAATAGGCGTTGTAATCAAGAATTGAAAATGCATAAATCCCTTTCCAATAAGCGTACAAAGAAGAAGAATCCCCATCATTTTTAATGTATCTTTCAATGAAAAGCTCAAAAGATTAAAACTAAAATGAAACATGCGACGATAATCCTGCGGATAATTCACAGAATATACATCAATATTTTTTAACTTAAACAATGCTTGTTTCGCCAAATTTTTTTCTAAAACAACACAATCTACCTGAGAAACACCCACATATTCCACAAGCTGAGGCAATACATCCTGTCCATAAAGAATCGTTACTTTTGCCCCTTTACTCTCCGCATACTTAATATTTTCACGTAAACAACTCTTTGATGCCGCACTTATCCCCTCATATTTTGGAGTTTGCACAAAAATAGCACTCAATACTGCATGATTGCTTTTCGCAATTTGAGCTCCCTTATCAATAACTCTAGAATTATATTTAGAAGCCGATAAACATATTAATACATTCGCCATAAAGCTAGTATAACACAAGCCCACAAAGAATCATTCATCTTAACATTGTCTTAACATAATGTTAGAATACTTTATAGAATCTTAATACAGACTAGTGTAGAATGTTTTAAGATATTAGGATAGGTGGTTTTATGTTTAAAAAACGTATGAAACGCATTACCCCAGGACAAATGATTATCCTCAGTTTTGCGACTATGATATTTATCGGTGCCTGCCTGCTTATGCTTCCATTTTCCACAAACGATGGTAAGGGCGCACCCTTTTTAGATGCATTATTCACTTCAACCAGTGCCTCCTGCGTAACCGGACTGATTATGCATGACACAGCACAATATTGGTCCCCCTTTGGACAACTCATTATCTTGATTCTGATTCAAATTGGAGGTATGGGCGTCATTACGATGGCCATTCTACTCTTTGTTCTTGGAGGCAAGAAAATTGGTTTTAAACAAAGATATTTTATGCAACAATCTATTTCTGCCCCAAAACTAGGAGGTATTATCCGAAACACAAAATGGATTATAAAAGCTACAATATGTGTCGAAGCACTAGGTGCCATCTTATTAGGCATACGCTTCTTACCGCGTTTTGGACTTGTCAAAGGCCTATGGTATTCCATATTCCATTCCATCTCAGCCTTTTGTAACGCAGGTTTTGATCTAATGGGCACAAACCAAGCTTACTCATCTTTAACAGGATATGCCGGCGATATTTTAGTATCCAACGTCATTGCAGCACTAATCGTACTTGGTGGTTTAGGCTTCTTTGTCTGGAAAGATGTTGTTGAATACAAACATCATTTACATAAATATTCACTACAATCCAAAGTTGTATTATTTACTACTGCAACATTGTTGATCATCAGTACACTCTATTTCTTTATCAATGACTTTAGCCATTGGAATATGCGTCTAGCCGATCAAATCAACGTTTCCATTTTCCAAGCCGTATCCCCAAGAACAGCCGGATTTAATACGATTGATTTAAACAAAATGAATCAAAGCAGCATTTTCTTTATGACACTATTAATGTTGATAGGAGGAAGTCCACAAGGTACGGCCGGAGGATTTAAAACAACAACACTAGCCGTATTAATTCTAAGTATTCGTGCTGTATTCAATCATAAACAAAACCCACAATGTTTTGGAAGACGCATTTCCATGGACACATTAAACAATGCGACCGCCCTATTTATGTTGTTTATGGTATTATTCTTTACAGGAACATTCCTTATTTCAGCCTTCGATCAATTACCCATTCTTGACGCCCTATTTGAAGCGGCCTCTGCCATTGGTACCGTCGGATTGACATTAGGAATCACACCTACATTATCAAGTGCATCACATTGTATTTTAATTTTCTTGATGTTCTTTGGAAGAATTGGAGGCTTAACTTTACTTTTAGCCATTTCGAAACATCAAGTTGTCGCAAACACAAATTTACCACAAGAAAATATCACAATTGGATAACAGGAGGAACATATGAAATCAGCATTAATTATTGGTATGGGACGTTTTGGTCGTCACATGGCACAAAAACTATATGATTTAGGACATGACGTTTTGGCCATTGATAAAAATGAAGAAAAAATCAACAAAGTCCTTTCTTATGTCACAAACGCTCAAATCGGAGATTCTACCGACGAAAGCTTTATTGACTCACTAGGCGTATCGAACTTTGATCTTTGCGTTGTAGCCATTGGAGATGACTTTCAAAGCTCACTCGAGACAACAGCCCTATTAAAAGATTATGGATCAAAACTTGTTGTCGCAAGAGCCGTGCGCGATGTACACGCTAAATTCTTATTGCGCAATGGAGCCGATGAAGTTGTATATCCTGAAAAACAAATTGGTAACTGGGCCGCCGTACGTTTTTCAAGCGAAAACATCTTTGACTACGTACAACTTACTCCAGAATATTCCATTTATGAAATTGCCGTACCAACCGCTTGGATTGGAAAAACCATGTTAGAACTCGATATTCGTAGAAAATACCATATCAACATTCTAGCTACAAAATTCAATGGAATTCTAGACCCACTTCCTAGTGCTGAACATACTTTCCAAGAATCCGAAAACATTCTTATTCTTGCGCAAAATTCGGACGTACAAAAATTCCTTCGTTTTTAATGAAATCTTAACATGATTCCTCATTCTTTTACACCATTTAAACATTTAAAATTCTACAATAAAGGTGTAAGAAAGAGGCGATTATTTATGTTAGGAATTTTATCAATAGGATCCGTAATCTACATTTCTTTCTTAGTCCCACGACTTTTAAATCACATCTTAAATATCACTCACCATTAATGTATACCGCGAGCATATCAATTATCCCCATTTTTAAGTTATAAATATACTTAAGAAAGGGGATTTTATTATTATGAAAACATGGAAACTAGTCAGTGGAATCATTTCCATTGTATTAAGTGTATTTGGCGTATTCCAAAGTATGATGGCAGGTTATCATTTGGATCACAATCGGATGATCAGTTTCACGTCTTTCTTTAGTTTTTATTAAGCATTCTAACACCTTGTCCGCATCCATTGTTCGCGTTAATACCCATGCTATAATTTTTCTTGAAAATAAATTCATTACACTTGTTAAATATACAAATCCATCTTCTTTAGTCCATATATAAGTTATATCTGTACACCATACAGTATTTGGTTTTGTTGGATTAAAATGTCTATTTAATAGATTTTGCATCTTAGACGAATAATCTTCACTTACAGTTGTTTTTGTGTAATGTCGTACATAACGGGCTTTTATTCCCATAACATGCATTAAATTATATACATGTTTCTGACTGACGTTTTCGCCATTTTTATTTAGTAATACTGTTATTTTTGGTGATCCATATATACCATAAGATTCTTTATGTATATTCTTGATTTCTTTTTGAAGATGCTCATTTCTTATTTGTGTCTGAGCAGGTAGATTTTTATTCTTTTTATAGCTATATTGTTGATCAACCGCTTTGTAGATTTCACGCGCTTTACTTGCTCAGTATGCCAATAGCTTTTTTTATTACTTCTAACGTGTCCTTTGTGTCTTTTAGTTCCTTTTTCAATTTGGCGATTTCTTTAGCTTCATCACTTGCATAATTACCACTGCCTCTAACGATGACTTGATTATCATTGCTGCGATATTGTTTCATCCAACCACCAATTGTTGTAGGATGAACACCGAATTTATTTCCAAGCGCAGTGTATTTTTCTTCTGGATGTTCTAAAACATAATTAATAACATTTTCTTTAAATTCTTGGTCATAGGCTTTATTGTTTTTTGACATTTTTTTATACTCCTTTTTTATTATCTTGACATTGTAACATATGCACAAGAATCTACAATATCTAGGACAGTCATGTTCAATATCTCATTCTATTTTTAATGTGATTGGTTCCTTATCAAATCAAATTCGAGATGTTTTACCTGTCCTATAAATATACTAGCATCACATAATGTATGTACTCGCCCCAAGCGCCACATTCAGCCTGGAACCAAGGAAGAAATGATCATGGATTCACAAGACATTATCGAACTGATTGAATACTTCAGAAATTTTCAAAACAATGAAATGAAATTTGAAATTGAAGAGCTACGAGGATACACTGACATAAGATTCGAAGAATTATATGTCAAGTTAACTGAATACATTGATTCAAATCACACATTATAAAAGGAGCAGAGATTCAAACATCTCTGCTCCCTAGTTAATCCTTTAAACACTCATAGGTTTTTCAATCCTACAATTCTTGAAGCCAACTTTTAGTCGACCCTATCTAATTGCGGACTACCAATTAAAACTGATACCTTAATTCTTAATTGTTATTCTTCAAACAAACAAGCTCCCCTGGTTTTAATTACATTTTGATACCAATAAAAACTATCTTTTTTTATGCGTTTTAAGTCTAACAATTCTTTATCTTCTCGATTTACATAAACCATACCATAGCGCTTATTATAGCCATTACTTGTACTTAACACATCTACAAACGACCATGGCAAAAAGCCAAACACCTCTACACCTAACTCCATGGCACGATAAACTGATTTTAAGTGCGTTTTCCAATAATCAATACGATAATCATCATGAACTCGTTCATCTTCTGTAAGAACATCATGTGCTCCATAACCATTTTCAGTAATAATCATGGGAATCTCATAACGTTGATAAATGTCTCTCAATAAATATTCCATTCCAGTAGGATCGACCGTCCAATCCCAATCATTTGTTTCTGCTCTTGGATTTTTTAAATATTGATAGAAATCTGGCATTAATTCATAAGCTCCCATATCACCTTTTTTACCAGATAAGTTACTCTTTGCGTCTATGATTTCTGTAAGTGATTCATCTGGATATTTAACGCACTTACTAGCATAATAGTTAACACCTAAAAAATCTGAATAACCTTCTTTAATTACATCCATATCTCCTTCTAAAATGGTTGGAGCTATATTTTTTTCCTTCAAATATGACATGGCCCCCTTAGGATATTGACCTTTAAAATAAATATCCAAGAAAAAATGATTTTTCAAATCTTCAGCATTTAGCATCGCCAACATATTTTTAGGTGACGAATCCAGACCATAAATTGGTGAATATCCAATTGCGGCTCCTGCTTTCCCATCCTTAACTAACTCATGAACCAATTTACAAGCTTTAGCCTGTGCTAAATTCATGTGATGATTGATTTGATATTTAATTTGCGGATTTTGTAAATACTCTTCAGGAATATAATTCTTTTTTGTCCAAAACTCTACAATTATACTCTGTTCATTCACTGTAATCCAATGTTTAATTTTATCCTTGTAGCGATTAATCATAAATTTTGCATACGCTGTGAAATCATCCACACTTTGCCTATCAATCCAACCACCATATTTATCAACTAATGCCATTGGCATATCATAATGATATAAAGTAGGTAATGGCTCAATACCATTTTTTAATAATTCATCTATAAATTCATCATAAAATTGAATACCTTCTGGATTGACATTCCCGACACCATCCGGAAAAACACGAGACCACGAAAAGGAGAAGCGATGTGCAGTAAATCCACATTCCTTCATCAAAGCTATATCTTCTCTGAAACGATGATATCCATCACTTGCAACACTAGCATCACTAAAACCTGTATTATAATTATTCACATCCATCTGTGATAATTTTTTTCCATCTTCTTGTGCTGCGCCTTCATATTGATATGCGCTATGACTAGCTCCCCATAAAAAGTTATCTGGCATCACCTTCATTTTACTTTCCCTCATTATCTTTAATTTTTTGTCCAAACTCCAAAAGTACACTACCTAAAGTTTCTAACATATTTAATTCTGACATGATTGTCATTAAAGTATCTTGTGCGTGAATGAATAAAATATTAATTTCGTGATGAATACCTTTTGCTTCATCTTGAATAATTTGAGTTTGCTGTACATGAGCTTTTCTCAATAATTCTTTAGCATTTACAATTCTTTTTTTATAAGAATCTTCATCTAAATTTTTTATGTCCTCTACTGCTTTTCTAATTTCTTCGCGTGCATTTCCAGCATGCAAAATAATTTGCATAGCAGCCTGAATAATTTCATCTTCCATTGTTACTCCTCCTATTTCTCTTTTTCTACTAAGTCCTTATCATAAGATTTAAAGAATGGATACCAAACTAACGTATATACTGCCAACAATACAGCCCAAAGAACAACAGCTCGCATATCGTCTGTAGCAATTACTGAACTGATAGGCATTGGCACTTTTAGACCAGTTAATAATTTTGCCGGAACATTCACTAGACCCGCTTTCATTGTAAACCATACAATTAATGGTCCAACAATTGCATTGATCCACATAGGAACCATTAAAAATGGGTTAAATGCTACTGGCGTACCAAAAATAACCGGTTCATTTATGTTAAATAAAGATGGTACTAAACATACCTTTCCCATTGTTCTTAACTTCTTAGATTTTGCTTTTAACATTAATAAAACAAGCGGAAGTGTAGCTCCCATGCCACCTATCCATACAAATCCAATAAATATTGTTTCTTGAGTGACGATATTTGTTGGTGGTAAACCAGCGGCTACTGCTTCAATATTAGCTGTAATACCAGCAAGCATGATTGGTGTATACACTGGAGATAGTAACCAACTGCTAATTCCTAATGAATATAAAATAGCTGGTGTTAAACAAATCAATAAGAATCCTGGTAATGTCTGTCCAAATACTGTTATTGGTTCAAAAATCTTTTGTACGATTACAAAAATATCAAGATTTAGATACGTTGTACAAATCATTGTTAAAGTTAACATTGCCATTGTAGGAAAAATCTGATTTAACCAATTCACAATAAATTCAGGTAAAGATGTATTATTTTTAAATGGATCCCAGTTTGCATATAAATGCATAATAACAGTTGAAATTAATCCTGCAACAAAGGAAACTAAAATCCCTTTAGGGCCTAAACGACTAAATTCGAAAGAAATTGTTCCATCTGCGATTGTAGGTGATAACATCATCATGAAACTAGTCAATGACATAATACCACAACATAATTGATATTTCTTATGATGTAATTTATCCATTCCTTGATACCCAATCAAAAAACTTAAAATTAAAGAATACAATCCAAAACTAAAACTATAAACCGGTTGCACATCAGGTAAAACTGGTACATAAATTTTAACGATATTATATAACGAAATAACCGATCCTAATAAGATGATTGGTAGCACAAGCATGATTCCACTAGAAACCACTTGAATCCAAGCATTTTCTGCTAATTTATTCATCTTAGGAGCAAATTTTTCTTCTAAAAATTTAATTAATTTGTTCATTTTTTTCTCCTATACACTTATTATTTATTTTCTAAAATATCTATTGCAAAGTCTAATAATGCTTCTCCATCAATATTGCCATAGATTTCTTCAGGAATAACCGCCATTTTTTTTCCACAAGATTCTGCCTTATTTCTCAACTCATCAAACACATAAGACATATGCGGACCAACTAACAACAGATCCATATCATCGATATAAGAATCGACATCACTTTGACTTGCAGCTTCAATAGTGGCCATAACCTTTCTTTTCTTTGCGCTTTTACGCATTGATTGTGCTAAGAAGCCACTTGACATTCCGGCTCCACAACATAAAAAAATTTTGTAATTCATTTTTTGTCCTCCTTTTTGCAAGTTCATTATATTTACCAAATTTAATTAAATCATTTAATATCATTCACCTCAGGGTGAACTTTTTTATTTTCCTTTTTTTTTGTACATTCCAACTTACATACTATAATTAAACCATGATAATAAGAAATGCAATTCTATAATTATTTTATCATTCAATAAAAAAAGCAGAACATGGAGGACCCAGATATGACGAAGAATCAAAATAGAATTATTAAGTATTTATTAAATGTAAACTATCCCATTACCAGTTCCGAACTAGCAAATGCACTAAATATATCTACTAGATCCATTAAAAAATATATTCAAGAGATTAATTTCTTTTACCATCAAACAGTGATTTCATCATCTAATACTGGATATTCAATTCGTTCAGAATTTAAGTCTACCTTATTTATCTCTTTAAATGACGAGCAGTTTCCTCAAACTTTCGAAGAAAGATCTTTTTATATTATCAAGCAACTTGTCCTTAATAATTCTCAATTAGACTTATTTGATCTCTGTGATGTTCTTTGTATAGGTTATTCCTCAATTAAATCTATCATTTCAAAAATGAACAAAAACTTTTCTTCCTATCATGTTCAATTTATATGCAAAAACGACTACATATATATTAAAGGGAATGAATATGACATAAGAAAACTAATTAGTTACGTAATAAATGAGGAATCTAAAAATAGCTATTTAAGTTTAAATCTATTACAAAACAACTTTGAAAATATAAATCTTCCAAAATTAAAAGACACTGTTCTCAACCTATTAAGTAAATACAATTTTTATTTAAATGATTTTTCTTTAGCAAATTTATTGCTACATCTCTTGATTATTATAAATCGAGGAACACACGGACAAATTTTAATTACAGACAACCATCAAGTAAACGATTCTATTAAATCTACAAACGAGAGTGATTTTATATTTGAATTAAAGAATAAAATAGAAAAAGATTTTGACATCAAATTTAATGATTTAGAATTATACGAAATATACATGTTATTTAAATCAAACGCCAATTTATCTTTAAACAATATGAATGAAGATTTAAAAAATATTGTGAGTACCGAAATAATTTCTTTGGTGAATGAATATGTAAAAAATATTAATGAATTTTATATGATTGATCTTTCAAGCAAAGCATTCACTACACCGTTTACTCTACATTTAAAAAATCTGATTTTTCGTGTAAAATCAGGGCAAAATACAAATAATCCAATGGTGGAAACCATAAAATATAATTGTCCTATGGTATTCGATATTGCAATATACGTCACATTAGATTTAATGAATCGATTCAACATTGAAATAAGTGAGGAAGAAACAGCATTCTTAGCTTTACATATAGGAGCTGAAATTGAGCGTCAGAATATAAACAAAAACAAAATACCAGCCATTATATTTTGCCCAAATTACCACGAATTAGCCACATCTTTATTTAACACAATAGCGATGAATTTTGGCCATCAAATAAACATTTTAGGAACTTATTCAGATGAATTTGAATTTTCCCAAATTAATTCACATCCAGAGATATCTATAATTTTTACAACTATACCTATTCACATATCATTGCCAAACACTGAAATCATCATGGTATCCCCATTAAATGTAACATCGCAATTTGAAGTTATTCAAAACACAATATTAAGACAAAAAGAACAATACAAAAATATTAAATTAAAACTAAATTTCCATAATTTTTTTGAAAAAGACTTATTTGTAATCAACCCCAACCTAAAAACAAAAAAAGAACTATTATCTTATTTATGCAATACTTTAAAAAATAAAAATTATGTGGAACTAGATTTTGAAGAAAAAGTATATCAGCGAGAAAATGCCGCTACGACTGCATTCGGAAAAATCGCTATACCACACTCTTTTCAAATGAATGCAATAAAAACATGTATATCTGTTGCCATTTCGAAAAAAGGAATTCAATGGGATACACATACTGTTCACATTGTATTATTGTTGGCAATCAATAAAGCGGATAAACAAACTTTTCACGCCCTATACGAAGCGTTAATTTCCTTATTCTGCGATAATGATATGATTCAAGATATTAAAAATTGTACAGATTTTGACAGTTTTAAAAACTTAATCTATTCAAAAATTGAAGCTAAGTATTAAAAAGAAGTCATACTACGACTTCTTTTTTTATTCATATACAATTTTAAATTATTATGTGAGTACCCATCTGACAACCCCAGGCATTTTCCAAGCCTCTAGCCGTGGCATATTGGTCCATTGAATCACGAATCATCTTT
>NZ_JAJDMK010000397.1:0-231 GCF_020593575.1 Holdemanella sp. DFI.5.55 | reverse complement strand
GTCGAAAAAAGTTAGAAATTAACGTTTGACCATCGAGTTCATGTTGGATTTGAGTTATACTTTTCATTGTGCAAGACCCCTTTATACTTTGTTTTTGGTTATTTAAAGTATAGTCCAAAGGGGGCTTGCTTTTTTAATTTTTCGTAGAAAAAGCTGATAACCTCGCCTGTTTGACATGGTTATCAGCTTTCAAGTTTCAGTTTAAAATATAAAAACTTTTGTAAAGACTAA
>NZ_JAJDMK010000396.1:0-232 GCF_020593575.1 Holdemanella sp. DFI.5.55 | reverse complement strand
GCGGGTTCGAATCCCGTCTTCCGCTTTTTGTATGCCGATGATTTTTCATCGGTTTTTTTATTGAAAAAGATCCGGTCATCACCATTTTGGTACTGACCGGATCTGGTTGTTACTAGGCTTAAATCAGCCGATATTCTTTTAAGAGTTCTTCGATATAGGTTCCCTTGACTTTTTTGAGTCCCTCTTTAACTAATAGTTTCTGGGACAATGGCAAGTCAAGTTCAGTTAATTT
>NZ_JAJDMK010000395.1:0-232 GCF_020593575.1 Holdemanella sp. DFI.5.55 | reverse complement strand
AATCTCGCCATTAAACTCATCGCGAGTCTGCATCTTGATTACCGCTGCATCCAAATGATCCGTTCCTAAATATCGATAGTCAAGCGTTCGCTGACTCTCAATCTGATGTCCTTGTCTGCGCAGGGCAGCGACGCCTTTCCAGATGCTTTCGCGACTGACCTTTAAGCGCTCCGCCAGCTGACTGCCTGAAATCCATTGCTGCTCATTAAGCAAGAAAATTTTAAGCAGCTCA
>NZ_JAJDMK010000394.1:0-232 GCF_020593575.1 Holdemanella sp. DFI.5.55 | reverse complement strand
CTCATCTCGGCAGGGGGTGGCATCTTCCTGCGCTCGGCCAAGTCCATCAAGCTGAGCCCGCAGATCCAGACACTGCTTGGTACCGACAAGGCCAGCATGGCCCCGAACGAGCTGATCAAGGCGCTGCTTTGCCTCAATGTCGACCTGCTCTGGAACGGCGGCATAGGCACTTACGTGAAGAGCGCCCGCGAGAGCGACGCCGAAGTGGGGGATCGCAGCACATCGTTGCTGC
>NZ_JAJDMK010000393.1:0-232 GCF_020593575.1 Holdemanella sp. DFI.5.55 | reverse complement strand
ACTTGGGCAAGTTCTTTTTTGGATGCTTTCTCAAGGCTGCCAATTTTTTTGAGGCGTCGAGTTGAATCTTTAAGGATAAGTTCTCTTTTTGGAGAAGCTGATTCTGTTTCTTTAAACGTTGAATCTCTTTCTCGTGATTTGAGCTCATGTTTTGATTTCCTTCCTGGTCGTAGTTTTAAGAGGGCCGGTGCTCCATGTTCGTTGTACTGACGCTCCCATTGATAGACAGAGC
>NZ_JAJDMK010000392.1:0-233 GCF_020593575.1 Holdemanella sp. DFI.5.55 | reverse complement strand
AAGCCAGGTAGTTTCTAAGTTGAAGCTCCTGACTTTTTATGATGTTATTTTTTAATCAAATGATGCTCAACCAGATATTCATGGGCAACTTGACTGGCTTTTCGATGCTGAACCGTTACTTGATAGTTCATCTCCTGCATATCTTTTTCAGTAATCTTACCAGCCAGCTTGTTCAGACTTTTAACAACTTGGGGATGCTTTTTGGCAAACGAGGCCTTCATCAAGGGTGCTCC
>NZ_JAJDMK010000391.1:0-233 GCF_020593575.1 Holdemanella sp. DFI.5.55 | reverse complement strand
ACCGCATTGATGTTGTCACGTGCTGATTTGGCCAGGGCTACCAGATCCTCAAAATCATCAATCCTTAAGACACAAACGTTTTTTTCAATGTCTGGATTATCGATGGCAGCTTCTGGCTCATTACCTGCGGACACATTATTTTCTTGATTATGATCTGGATGCGATTCCTGACGATCTCTGCCAACCAGCTCATTTTTTATCAAGACCAGATTACCAACTTGATAAAAAATGAG
>NZ_JAJDMK010000390.1:0-233 GCF_020593575.1 Holdemanella sp. DFI.5.55 | reverse complement strand
AAGGAACTTAACGCCTTGACTGGCAAGCGCGTCCACATTAACGTGGTTGAAATTAAGAAGCCAGACTTAGACGCACACCTGGTAGGTGTAAGCGTTGCTGAACAACTTGAAGCACATGTTGCTTTCCGTCGTGCTATGCGTGGTGCCATCCAACGTGCTATGCGTGCCGGTGCTAAGGGTATCAAGATTCAAGTTGCTGGTCGTCTGAATGGTGCCGACATGTCTCGGATCGA
>NZ_JAJDMK010000389.1:0-233 GCF_020593575.1 Holdemanella sp. DFI.5.55 | reverse complement strand
GAATGCTACCTATTGGCGATTTAACATTACTTTGATTTTTTCAGCTCTATTGATGGCGACTTTAGTTGATTACTTGTTCTTTAATCTGCAGAAAAAATATCCTGATCGTGGTGTTAAGGTCCTGCGAATTCTCCTGTATGCTGAGGCAGCATGTTTAGGTGGGATCGGCTGTTTTCCAAATGATCCGCAATATCACGTCTTGCATGATCGAATCTCAATGTGGCTGGTTTATA
>NZ_JAJDMK010000388.1:0-233 GCF_020593575.1 Holdemanella sp. DFI.5.55 | reverse complement strand
AAAGGAGCTTGCAATCAATGAATCTGGCAGGAATCTATCATCGTCCAGAAAGTGAAATGGCCTATCTATACACTAAAGATGTCATGCATATTTGCTTAAAGACCGCTCAAGATGATATCACTCAGGTTTTGCTTTTGCATGGTGATCCATATAGTCTGCATAGTCGGCCGGATCTTCCCAAATTTTACAAGCACCCAACACCAATGAAAAAAATTCACTCTGATGGTGTGTAT
>NZ_JAJDMK010000039.1:0-20815 GCF_020593575.1 Holdemanella sp. DFI.5.55 | reverse complement strand
CGCAAGGAATGGATAACACAGAAAAGCTACAGTATGTACTACTTAGATTGAAAAAAATCTATAAGATCACTCGCTTAAAGGATTTGAAAAACGAATGGTTGTTCGCATAAATGATAAAAAGAAGAATTATGGCAAAGTCACCAAATTGCTAGTTAAACCTAACTATTATATATCTTTTTTACTATTCATGTGTATTCTCACCCCCTAAATACCTTCTCATAAAAGCTAACATCACATCCAAAACAAAAAATGAACAAGGCTATCCCTTGTTCATCATTAAGTTTAGACAGAAGTATTCAAAACCATCATCCTTATCAATCTTACCCATTTTCATCTGTTGATCAAAATCCGCAAGTAAAGATAGATTATAAAGTAAGGCTTCACTTGAAAAGCGCATGGCCTTTTGCATATTTAATTTCACGCGATATGGATTGGCCTTTAACTCTTGGGAAATGGTTGCCTGTGCCTTTCCTTCATCCATTAATACGCGTACTTGGAATAGAAAACGGATTTGACTTGCCAAAAGCGCAACGATAGCTACTGGCTGCATATTCAACTTTCTAAAGTTACGGTAGTAGGCTAACAATAAGATCCCATTTTGACTAAAGAAGGCATCAACCATTTTAAAGATGTCATTCATAGGTTCTACAACTAATAGATTTTGTACATCTTCAAGCGTTGGATGTTTTGAATAGATGGAAATCTTTTCAATTTCATTCTGGATGCACATGGGATCTAGTCCCATTCTTCCTGCCATCCAATCTAATGTTTTAAAATCCACCTTTACACCATATTCCTTTAGTTTATCTTGTACATAGAACTTTTGTGACTTTTCATCTAAAGCTAGACAGGAATATAATGTAGCACAATTACTGATTTCTTTCACCTTTTTCTTTCTTGTATCCAATTTATCACTTGGACATACTAAGACTAGAATCATGTCTGTGTCTTTTCTTACTAGAAAGGGATCGACTTCATAGTTTGTCGTATTCTTACTTGAAAGAAACGTGCAGTTATTGACAATAATCATCTTGTCATCATCAAAGATCGAATAGGCATCTAAATCTTGTAGAACATTGGATATTTCATCTGTTTGAGCATCATAGATATTTATGTTTTCTTGAATGTGATGTCTTTTTTTAATGGCCTCTAGCTTCATAGAAACCATGCTTTTGTCTTTTCCGTATAAAATATAAATCATGTCCATATTATACCAAACATTCCATCGTTTGTGACAAGAAATGAAAGGTGAAATAAAGAATAGATGGCTATACTTCCACAATCACTCGTACATAATGTATTGATATGCAGGGTTTCTAATGTCTTGAGTGTTTCAACACTTGGATGACCATACTTGTTTTTATAACCTGTGCTAATGAGTGCAATCTTACAATCTAAAGAGTCAAGAAAATCTGAGTCTGAACTCGTATTCGATCCGTGATGCCCTACTTTTACGACATCAGCCTTTAAATCATATGTAGCCATCAATTGTTTTTCAATTTGTTTACTCGCATCCCCCATAAAAAGATAGGTGAAATGATCATAGGTAAAATAGCTGATAATACTTGAATCATTGGTATCTTTAGCGTCTCTTTCACTTAATAATAAATAAAATGGATAGTCTACATTGACCTTATCATCTGAATCTTCTATGACTTGTTTGATTTCAATTTTATCTTTTAAACTCTCATATCCTCCATTATGATCAAAGTCATCATGTGTAAGTATCAATGTATCAATCGCATGAATGTTCTTATTTTCTAGAAAGGGCATAATAATTCTTTCGACATTATCACGATATAGGTTTTGCCCACAATCAATCATCACTACGCTTTTATGGAAGGGTTCTACAATAATGCTGCAGTCGGCTTGACCTATATTTAATGTATAGACTTGAAAGAAAGGATTACAATAGATCTCTAGAAATGGAACGATAAATATACATAGATATTTCCATTGAAAGTGTTTTAAGCATTGTATATAGAAGATGATAAATAGAACTATAAATAGGATTTTAGGTGCATAATGGATGGTAAGGTCTGGTAATTTTAGGTGTATTAAATCATACACTGTAAATCCAAATAAGAAGATCAAACCATATAGTTTTCTAAAGATGTTAAAAAAAAGTAATGAAATAAGATTCACTTTCTTAAAGTAAATAAACATCAATCCAATTAAGATCATCTTTTGTACGATCCATTTGTGTTCTGTACAAAAATAAGATACGAGTTGTAATAAGAGTGGACATAAAAAAGATATGGATAGTACTTGATTTGGATAGATTATGCCAAAACAAAAGATCGTAAAAGCCATTTGATTGGGTTTGGATATGAACAATAGAGTACTCAACTGATACAAAATAAATCTTGTGAATGCAAGTGTAAACACAAAGAAATGACCAAATAAAACACTGAGGACTAGAAGGATTCTTCGAATACGAGTCTCATCCCACTTTCGCTTTAACATATGTAGAACAATGTAGTATGCGCTCATATAGCCATATCCAAGCATCGTATATATTTCATCTATACTTTCATCGTGTATGCCATAGTATAAGGATAAGACAATGGAAGAATTGGGTTTCAACTTTAAGTAGTTGTAGAGTCTAGACTTGAATGATGTTGATTTGTGGACAATTTCTACAGAGTTCGTCTTAAACCTGATATTCTTATTTTCATTGTATCGAGTAAAACTAAATAGCGTAAAATTATCATCTGTATGAATGGGTTCTATGTGTTTGACTTTAACTTCATCTTGAAAGCTTAGATCTAAATCTGTTTGAATAAGTATTTTAGAACCTCTATTTTTACCTATATAGTATCCTTTCTTTATTTCTGTAATTTTATATGTATCCTGTTGTTGAACTTCTTTTGGATATACAAGGATACAGCTTAATAGGCTAAATAAAAAAAATAAAATCAGGATTCTTTTATTTTTAAACCGATAGTATAGATAGACAAGAAAGAAAAGTGTAAAACAGAGTATACAAAGTATTTCTTTTAAGATCAGACAGGCCAAAAAGCCAAGTGAAAGTATCAACATCATAGGCAGATCTTATCCTTGATCTTATTAAACATGGCTGGACCAATGCCTTTGACATTTTGGATTTGTTCTAAAGATTGAAATGTGTTACTTTTGCGATACTCCATGATTCTTTGGGCAATGGCCGGACCAATACCTGGAAGTGTTTGTAGTTCTTCAAGTGTGGCACTATTAATAGAAATGAGTTTTACATCTTGTTTTTCTGGAATCACCACCACATCTTTATCTTGTAGGATATAGTTAAAACTGATTCTAGACGTATCACTGTTTTCTGATAGGCCTCCGCTCATTTGAATTAAACTTGAAATGGAGCTATTTCGCTTTAAAGTATAAACACCCGGATTTTGAATAGCTCCCTTAATTTCCACTTGCATCAATGTGGGCTTGGCTTCTTGTAAGGTAATGGGTGTATACCGGTTAAAGCAGGTAAAGGTAAAGAAAATAAAGAGACAAAAAAAGAGAAGAGTTCGTTTCATAAATATCACCCTTCTCTTATACGTAATTTTTTGATGTTTTTCTATTTAATTTCAAGAATTTTTACATCATATGGTTCTTCAACACGTCTTACAGTACATACATCTCCAACTTTGTGGTCCATGATGACTTCTGCAAATGGTGTTGTGTTTGAAAGCTTACCATTGAATGGATCCGCTTCAATTGTACCAACGATATTGAATGTTACTTCTTGGTTATCTGATAAATCTAAGATTTTAACAGTAGATCCCAGTTTTACAACATTCTTTTTCTTTTTATCTTCCGCATTATCGACTTCACTAATGATTTCAGCATTTTTGATCATTGCCTCTAATTCACGAATACGACCTTCGACTTGAGCCTGGTGTTCTCTGGCTGCATCATAGTCGGCGTTTTCAGACAAGTCACCTTGTGCACGAGCTTCCTGCAACTCAACGATAACTTCCTGACGAACTTTATGAACTAGGTTTTCATGTTCATTGACTAAATCATTATAACCTTCTTGGGTAACGTAAAATTTTTCATTTGCCATGTGGTATCACTCCTTGTATTTAGCACAAAAAATTATAACATAATCCTTAAATTATGCAAAACATTGTTACAGATTTAAGCCTAATTTTTCGCAGATTTGTTGGTGTTCTTCATATGTTTTTGAATAATATACTTTTCCATCACCATATATATCGGCCGCAAAAAATAGATAATCTGTTTTTTCTGGATTCAATACGGCTTTAACGGCTTCATCCCCCGGATTTAGAATTGGTCCAATCGGTAAGCCTTCATGTAAGTACGTATTGTATGGTGAATCAATTTCCGGATTGGTTTCACAATCTTTTGGATCGTTGAAATCATCATATAATGCATAACATACCGTTACACTCGATTGAAGTTTCATGTCTTGATCTAAACGATTGTAGAAAACACCGGCAATTGTAGCCATATCACCAGGTTCACTTGCTTCAAATTGAACGACACTTGCCAAGCTAATGATTTGATGGATGGATAAGTCACTTTTATCAAATGACTTTTTATTCTCTTTATACATCACATCAAAACGATCTAACAGAACGCGTGTAATATCATCAAGAGAGTCATCTTTTTCCAAAAAATATGTGTCAGGAAATAAATAGCCTTCTAATTTCACTTTATAGTTGGAATTATTTAAATCATCTACATTTAAGAAAGAATAATCCTTTGCGAGCGTTTGAATATAAGAAATATCATTCCATTGATTTAAAATTTCTTCTGAAGAATACTTTCCATCATATAAATTTGATATTTCAGCCGCAATCTCCTTAGCCCATTTGCCTTCCGGTATTTTTAAGACAAGAGCATCTTTCTTTAGTTTTGTACTATCTTGAATGGTAGACAAAATATTTTTTACGCTCATGCCATTATCCAATTCAAAAGTACCTGCCACAAAGTTTGTGTTGTGACTTGCCTTGGCATAAAGCTTGGCAACACTCGCATTTGCGATCAGATTCTCTTTTTTCAAGTTCTCTAAAACTGAATCAAATGATTCATTGTTTTCAATGGTAAACACTACTTCCTTATCCCCGTTGCCCGTACTTGATAGTCCTGTCTTTACGACAAAAATCGAACCAAGACCGGCGATAATTAAAAGACATACAACAACTAATAGAACAACTCTTACAGAATTGACTTTTCGCCTAGTCGGCATTTTCCTCATCCTCAACAAACGTGTTGATTACTTCTTCTACCATTTCCCATTCGGCTTCGCTTTCAATAGGAATCAACTGACCTTTGTCGTCATAGCGAGATGCGAACACTTCGCCCTCATCATTGTCTGGATCTTGGAAAACCACATATTGGCATCCCGTTTCATCACTGTCAAAAGTGAATAAGATGGTCATCTTTTTTTCATTTCCATCTTCATCATATACATATAAACTATTTGAATCTAACATAAATATACTTTTCCTTTCAAAAATAAAGGAGGATCTAGAATCCCCCGTTTTGTCTGTCCAAAAAACTCTGTAAAATTTGAACGGCAGCCATCTGATCAATTACTTTTTTACGTTTCTTACGAGAAACATCCCCCTGTAGTAAGATTTTTTCGGCCGCAACCGTTGTAAGTCGCTCATCCCATAGATGAACTGTAATACCCGAAGACTCTAATTTCTTGGCAAATTCACAAGATATTTCACCACGAATTCCGATATCTCCATTCATGTGCTTTGGCAAGCCTAAAACTACTTCTTTGACTTTATTTTCTTTTAATAGCTTTAAAACTTCTTCTAAACAAGCATCATAATCATCCGATTCAAAACGCACAGTCGTTAAAGCTCGACACGTAATATGAAGCGCATCACAAATCGATACACCACATGTTTTTGAACCAAGATCTAAACCAATGATACGATCCATTATTTCTCTAAATACGCACGTACAAGTTCTTCAATGATTTCATAACGTTCAATCTTTTGAATCAAGTTACGAGCATTCTTGTGAGAAGAAATATACGCAGGGTCGTTACTGATCAAATAACCAGCAATCTGATTTTCTGAATTATAACCACGTTCTTCCAAAGCATCACTTACTTCACGAAGAATCATCTTGATATTTTCACGACGAATCTCTTCCGTAGTAAATGTCATTGTTTCGGTAATGTCTTTCATAATTTCACACTCCTTAACACGTTTTTATTATATATGAATCTAATTCAAAAAGAAAGCGATTTATCTAAAATGAGATGTTATATCCCTAATAAACACTTGATTTTAATCAAATTATGCAAAAAAGACACCAAAGTGTCTCTTTTGGATGATCATTGTCCCTGTATTTTTTAAAAAACGGCCCAGGTGGCGATGGCATCATTACGCTTTAAGTTTTTTTAAGTTCCTCGCCTTTATGTTGTATATTATGTTGTATATATAATACCACTACTCCCCCAAATACAATACATACAATCACTCTTTTGTTGAATATCATCAATCAACACTTTATTGCCTGTATCAACTAATAATTGTTTCCAATCATAATTCGATTTCAATTCACCTAACTTTTTCTGAATGACATTCGACAATAAGTTTATAGATACACCGCTTAGAATTTCAAAAGAAAACATAACCTTCTCCACCCTCCTCTCCTATCAATAAAAATATGCGCTTTATAGAAGCGCAATGTCTTTTTTATAAATCTGGAATTAGTTTTATGGTACAATCTTATATCGTAAATTATTTGAATACACAGCAATCTCATTTTCTTTTCGTTTTGAACCAGCACTGTAATTTATATCAAATAATTTAAGTGTGTATTCTGAATATAGATCTTTGATTAAATCATTGTTGTCATAAGTTACGAACCACTTGTTATCCAACTCTTTTATTGCGTTGCAAAGTGATATATGATCTTTCATTTCAAAACTATTTTTATAAAGTGAAGACCCTTTTTCTACATAAGGTGGATCTAAATATATAAATAAATCATCATAGTATTGATCAATTCTTTTTATAAAATCTTCTGCATTTTCATTTGTAACATCTATTTGATTTCTATATTCATATATTTTATTTATTAAAGATTTTAATTTATCTTTATTAAAGCGACAATCTATTTTGTATTTTCCATCTTGTTTTTTTCCGCCGATAGGTCCTGCTTTCAAAATACCAGAACGATTACATCGATTTAGAAAAAAAGTAGCGAACCCTAATTCTAATTGACTATGATTACTTTGGTTTAAATAAATATCCTTTTGATGATACCATTCTTCAATATTAACCTCAACTTTGTCCAAATAATCAACAAACAAATGGAAAGTTTCTTCAGTTGTAATAGAGTACCAAAAGCTATATATAGCAGGATCAAAGTCATTAATTTTTACACGGTTCACGACGCCGTTGAATAATAATTCTAGAGCTAGACCGGCTCCACCAGCAAACGGTTCTACATAAACAGGAGGATTATCGGTATTTTCATTAATCAAATTTGACATAAATGTATATAGTTTAACTTTACCACCCGGATATCTTAATGGTGATTTTGAAATCATTTTATATCCCTCCTCATCATTATTGTTTATTCAACATCAATCAATTTAGTATTTAATTTACTATTAATATCTTTATAAATAGATTTTTCAAATTCATCAAATATATCTCTATTATCACTTACATAAAATCCAAGATAACGATTAAAATTCTCATCACTCTCTTTCCAATTCTTACATGATTTTACGTGTTGATTTAAATATTCTATTTCAAAATTTGTAATGTTGTACTTTCCAAAATCATTAATAAATGATTTTTTCTCTTTATCATACTTTTGAAAAAATTCAGAGTCTTCTGGCAAATCCATTATATATTTTATAATTTCCGCCTCGATGCATAATCCATGAAGACTCGGTAATTTGTATGCGCTCGTTCTTAAAGTTGAAATTTTTTGAGTTACGTCTGCATCAAAAACAATTATGGATTTTTGAAGTAATGCAGTAGCATTTCTAGCTAGTTTATATAAGAAAGTACATGTATTACCTACCTTATCTGGTGTTAAATCACAAATGCAATTAATATGTTTTTTTGCTTCCTTCTTTCTGATAATTTTTTTAAATAAAGAAGCTGCCAATTTATCTTCTAAAATAACAATAACCTTTTCCGAAACCTCATTCGATTTTTTATATGTTAATTCAAGATTAGCTTGATCGTAAGTCGGATTTTTGATTATCGAATAATCTCCATTGTTTCTAAAGCGAGTACTTATCATATTCAAGCAGATTTTTTGTTTATCATTAATTTGTTCTTGCTTTTCAATTACATATTCTATTAGAGATAATGAATGAGTAGTAACAACAATTTGTACATGATATCTTTTTGAAAAATCAAATAAAAAATCAAACAAATTATTCTGAGCGATTGGATGCATACTCGCTTCTATCTCATCAATACAAAAAAACCCCTGTAAATTTTTAACGTCAGTACTATATTTTTTAAATGCTAATAATTTTAAAAGAATGTGTCCTAAATTATCTTCGCCTGATGAAATTGTTTCAAAATCATAATTTGCATTACTAGGTCCTAGAGTTTCTTTTGCTTTATCATCACTAACCAAACTCACATTTCCATATTCAGTTTTTTGAAATATTTTAAAATAAGCCTCTTTAATAAAATTTTTATCTTCTTCCGATAAATTATTATCTTCTTTTTCTGCTGATTTTGTTTCAATGATTGGAAACAGCCTTTTAAAATTTACATATGAGGTATTTAAATTAAAATTTCCATCCCCTTGTTCTCTTGTTTTACCAACAACAACACGTAATCTCTCTGCTTCTCCAGTCACTGAGTTTTTAACATAATACATTGACACATATTCACATATATCCTTATTATTAGAATCCTCCAAATTTAAATAATATTCATATTTTTGATTATCATATTTTTTACTCATCTTAAAAACGTCACTACAATTTGTTTTTAATGGCTTCCCAATAGCATCTTTAGCTCCATTTGGTGAATTGAAGGGATGCGCAATTAACCCTAATATTGCTGATTTCATTGTGCCATTTTTTTCCTGATATCACCGTAATATTAGAACCTAATTCTAATTCGCAATCATTTAATGATCGAAATCTTTTAATGTAAATACCTTTATATTTACTAAATTTAACATCTTTATTGGAAGCATATCCATATGTTTTAGCCGGTATATGATTCATCGTCATCCTCCTAATATTTTTTGTATAAAAAATTAAAATCAAAAACATCTCTCAGACAACATTCTATCATAAAATAGTTCTAATTAATCATAAAGATAAATTCTTGTATAAATATGGTCAAAAGAAATGTTTATTCCCTCCTTAAGGTCGCAATAACTTGTATACTTATTTTTCATTTCAGATGTAGTATTTTCATGTACCAAACAGTTTAATACTTACATAATTCCTTCTTTTTAGAAAAGTGTTATTTATGTCTCATTTTTTAAACATTTTATTCTTTAGGACCGCATTACTATTCAGCCTGATTTACACGATGGTTTGTGTTTCAAAAAGATTGCTATACATATCAATTCTGATTGCACTACTGTTTCAAGTGAACTACATAATCATCTTACTATCGTAGATGATATGCGGCCTACAAATCGTAAACTCAACCACTGTTTCCATTATTTTGACTGTTAAAAACGTCATATTTGAAACTTTTACAAGTCTATAAAAATACTCCGTGTAAATACTGTAATCAAGTGAAATGCTTTAAATATTGTCTTGACTACAAAGTAAAGATTCGCGATAAGCTTTCAAAAGCTCCTTATGTATGTAATGGTTGTGATTCTACACGTAGATGTCCTCTTCAAAAAAAACTCTATGATACCAAGGCTCCCAACTTGATTATGAACGTACTCTTAACGATTTCCGTTCTATAAAAATGATCACTGATGATGAGCTTACTGAACTGGATAATCTGATTAGTCCTATAATCAAAAATAGTCAGTCTAATTATCATATTAAGAAAGCGATTTAATAGAAAAATGGGGTGTTATACACCCCAGATACAATACAGACAATCACTTTTTTGCTGAATATCCTCTAAGATAAAGATCCATTTAGCACAAGATGTAAGATTTTGTTCTCGATTCTTTACTTCAATAATAGTCTCAATGGACATCTGCAGCATTCTTCTTTCAAAATCTTCGTACGATTTATTTTGTACGTCTAATCCAAATATTTCATACATCATTGAAAATTCATTATCTTTTACTACATTCAAATCCACTATGATCTTACGCATAGCTTAAGCCTCTTCAAATTGCGCATTATATAACTTCGTATAGAAGCCATTACGCTTCATCAATTCATCATGGCTTCCCACTTCCACAATGTCACCATGATCCATAACGATAATATTATCCGCATCACGAATCGTAGATAGGCGGTGCGCAATCACAAAGCTTGTACGCCCCTTCATCAACTCATCCATTCCCTTTTGAATCAAGACTTCTGTACGTGTATCCACACTGCTTGTCGCCTCATCCAAAATCAAGATTTTAGGATCTGCCAAGAAGGCACGGGCAATCGTTAATAATTGTCGTTGTCCTTGACTAATATTACTAGAAGCTTCATTTAGTACGGTATCATAACCATAATCTAATGTACGAATAAAGTGATCGACATGCGCAGCTTTAGCAGCTTTCATGACCTCTTCATCGGTTGCGTTGGGTCTGCCAAATCGTAAGTTTTCTAAAATGCTTCCCTCAAACAGCCAAGCATCCTGTAATACCATACCCACCATATTACGTAAACCGCTTCTTGTATAGTCTGTAATATTATGGCCATCAATATAAATAGTGCCTGCATTTAATTCATAAAAACGCATCAATAATTTTACAATCGTTGTTTTACCTGCACCTGTAGGACCTACAATAGCGATTGTTTGGCCTGGCTTGACATACATAGAAAAATCGTTGATGATAATCTTACTTGGATCATATCCAAAACATACATTCTCAAAAATTACTTGGCCTTGCACTTCTTCGAATACAACTGGATTTTGTACTTCAGCAACTTCTTCTTCACTCGCCAAGAATTCAAAGACACGTTCTGCAGCTGCTGCCGTACTCTGTAACATATTCATAGATTGTGAGATTTGTGAGATTGGTTGCGTAAAGTTACGTGTATACGTAATAAACGATTGAATATCTCCCACGGCAATTTCACCATGAACCGTTAAATAACCGCCTAGAATACATACGCCGACATAGCCAATATTTCCAATTAAATTTGTTAATGGCATCATTAAACCAGACAAGAATTGGGATTTCCATGCGCTTGTATACAATTGATTATTATAGTCTTTAAACGATTTTAAAGACTCTTCTTCCCCATTAAAAGCTTTCACAATTGTATGTGCTGCATACATCTCTTCAATATGTCCATTGACTAAGCCTAATGATTTTTGTTGTGCCTTAAAGTAACGTTGACTCTTTTTCACAACTACCATCACTAGAATCATACTGAGTGGAATCACAACAAGAGCCATTAATGTCATTTTCCAAGAAATACTTAACATCATCACTAGAAAGCCAATAATTTGTACAATGCTCGATACCATCGTGGATAAAGATTGGTTTAAAGATTGAACTAGAGTATCTACATCATTGGTAAAGCGAGATAGAATGTCTCCATGACTATTTTTATCAAAGTAAGATAGTGGAAGTTTATCAATCTTTTGATTCATTTCCTTACGAAGCTGATATCCCATTTTATTGGAAACGCCACTCATCAACCAGCCTTGAATATACGAGAAGGCCGCACTCATGGCATAGATAGCTAATAATAAGGCACACGTCTTTTTGATCGCATCAAAATCAATGCCACCCTTGCCTTGTACTTTATTCATAAAGCCTTCGGCTATTTCTGTAATAATATTTCCTTGAATCTTAGGTCCAATGACCATAATACATACAGAGACAACGGCACAAAGAATTCCAATTAGAAAAGTAAATTTAAAAGGTTTGATATAATTGAACAACTTCTTCATTGTACCTTTGAAATCTTTTGCCTTTTCGCCGCCACCACGCATACCATGGCCCATTGGTCCTCTTGGACGATTGCTTTGTTTCTGATTAGACATTGGCAAGTTCCTCCTTTGTCAACTGGCTCGATGCAATTTGTTGATACACATCACAAGATTCCATCAATTCAGCATGTGTTCCTTTTCCAACCATTTTCCCTTCATCCAGTACAATGATTTGATCGGCATGTAAAATACTTGAAATACGTTGGGCTACAAGGAGTACCGTACTCTTCGTTTCTTTACAAGACTTCGCCAAAGCTTCTCTAAGTTTGGCATCCGTTTTAAAGTCTAATGCACTAAAGCTATCATCAAAAATATAGATTTCAGGCTTACGCACAATGGCACGTGCAATCGATAGTCTTTGTCTTTGTCCTCCCGATACGTTTGTGCCACCCTGACTGATTTCACAGTGGATGCCTTCTAGTTTTTTTGAAACAAACTCCGTACTTTGAGAAATAGATAAAGCAGACTCGATGTCTTTCTCATTGGCATCTTTCTTTGAATATAATAAGTTAGATTCAATATCTCCCGATAGTAACAAACCTTTTTGTGGTACATAGCCAATGCGACTTCTTAAATCCGCTTGTTTGACATCTCGAATGTCTACACCATCCACACAAATAGATCCACTTGTCACATCATAGAATCTTGGTACTAAGTTGATCAATGTCGACTTACCAGATCCTGTACTTCCAATAAAGGCAGTCGTTTCTCCTGGTTTTGTTTCAAAGTTAATATTGCTTAAAACATCTTCATCAGCTCCTGGATATCGAAAAGATACGTTTTTAAAGGATACAACACCTCGCATATTAGATGAGAAATCTTTCGTATTCTCTTTATCTTTTACTGTAATATCACTACTTAATACTTCATGAATACGTAAAGCACTGACATTGGCACGAGGAAGCATAATCGCAACCATGGTGATCATTAAGAAGGCCATAATAACTTGCATCGCATACTGCATAAAGGCCATGATACTACCAACTTGAATGATGCCGGCATCGACTTGTTTGGATCCAAACCATAGAATCATAAGTGTGGTACCGTTCATTAAAAACATCATGATCGGCATCATAAATGCCATAACTCGTGTTGTAAATAAAGAAATAGAAGTAATATCTTTATTGGCTTGATCAAATTTAGCTTCTTCAATCTTTTCATTATTAAAGGCACGAATCACTAACATTCCATCTAACAATTCTCGTACAACGCTATTCATCTTATCGATCATTTTCTGCATGATCTTAAATTTTGGCATGACAATCATAAAAATCACAAATACAACACTTAAAATGATCACTACACATAAAGCTAGAATCCAAGTCATATTCGCTCCAGATTCAATGACGTGTAGAATGGCTCCAACACCAATAATAGGTGCATACATGACAATTCTTAAAAACATTGCCACCGTCATTTGTAGTTGTTGAATATCATTTGTGGTACGTGTAATCAAACTGGATGTACTAAAAGTATTTAGATTCTCATTGGAAAAATACGTCACTTTTTCAAATACGGCTTCACGCAAATCTTTAGAAAAGCCTGCCGCAATACGACTCGCCAAGAATCCGACTAATATCGCGCATACAGCACTGCCTAGGGCATAACCTAACATCTTAAGTCCTGAAAAGATAATATAGTCTTGTTGGATCTTTTCCATATCCATACCTAGATCACTATATTCCTTCTTTAAAAATTGTGAGCTCATGCTTGTTACTGTCGAATCTCCGAGTTTAGAAATCTCGGATTTTGCCACTTTTCTATATGTATCTATACCATTCATTATCAGTAGTTGAGGAATTTGTACATTGCTTTCTTTAGCATCCTTACTCACTTCTACCATTGTCATTTGAAGTAGGGTCAAAGTGGAAGAAAGCTTCTCTTCCTTTTCTTCACTAAGATCTTTTAATAGATATACATTCTCTGTTTTCAAACCTGGAATTCTCGTTTTCTCTTCCTTAGTTGCCTTACTTGGAGTAACTAGCTTATAAGAAGATGTCATTAAATCTTTTTCTGAATCGGTTGCGAACATTACATACGAATTGAATGTACTTTCACGAACCTGTTCATAGACACCACTTTCAATACCTCCATTTTGAATACCTGTATTGACAATATTTTGCATATAATCCGGCATTGTTAGTTCACAGGTTGCCTGTCCAAACAATAAACCAAGTGTAAGGCCAATGGATAGCCAATATGGTTTTAAATATTTCATAATCTTTGTCATTCTTTATTTTCCTCCATATAATAAGCTGTCTTTTTTAAAATATCTCTTAAATGCGCACAGTCAGATGTCCCCAGATAATCTAAATATGAATAAACATTAGCCATATGGGAGTTCATACGCTTTTGAAACATGTCGATTGCCTCTGGAACAATTTGAATATAGACCGTTCTACGATCTGTATTCGAATGCACCCTTTGAAGCAGACCCTTCTTTTCAAATCCAGCAATCATCTGTGATACTGCAGCTGGAGAAACACCGAGAACATTTGCCACTTCACTCATTGTGATCTGATGATTCTCTGCTTTATAAATCGTTTTAAACAACATCACATCTTTGATTCTTGGCCCATCTTTGCAATGACGGTTATTTCGAACATAGTTCGTGACTTTATATGTTAGATCAAACAATAAATCTAGTACTTCATCTTGAACTTCCATACGAACCTCCAATTTATTTAAGTTACTTAACTATATATCTACTTAACTATTTAGTCAATAAAAAAGGTAGAAATCCTTCACCGACCAAAGTTGCGATTTCTACCCGTCCTCTTAGACAATATTATGACACTGAAAATCACCAACGACTTCAACCTGATTTTGAATAAAGATGATTATCAAGCTTTTGTTAATGCGATCGATTTGCTGTCTTTACATTGTCCTGTTTGTGGTGTCGTTGGCCTTTTTATATTATATGGACACTACACAAGATTTGTGATCATTGATGATATTTCCAGTAGTGATTGTAAGATTCAAATTCCTGTTCAGCGTATCCAGTGTACTCAATGTAAATCCACTCATGCCTTGCTTCCAACTAATTTTGTCCCTTATACTCAGTTCACTTATCTTTTCATTTACTATATTGTTACACTTGATGAGAATGATGATTTGATTACTTCTTTTGAAGTTGCTCTACAAACGATTCGTAAAGTTAAAGCTCGTGTAATCGAATTCTGGGATTCGCTGTTTCCAGACTGGAGAGATTTCAAGCAGGATGACTTGAAAATAGAATCCTTAAAGCGTCACAATATCCTCTTTGGATCCACTAGAAGCTATTGTAAACTTTGTGTACTGTCACCAACAGGGTCGCAACTTTGATTCTGATTTCTTTTGATATTATGTCATTGAAATCAGAAAGGAGATGATCTTATGATCGAAAATGATGCTTTCAAGCTGCTGTTAATCAATCTTTTTCACTTAAATCCTGATGATATTGCCAATATTCTCTGTACTACGTTCAATAAGATGATGGTTCTTGTTGTAACTCTTACAGATAAACATCAGGCTTGTCCTTACTGTGGGTTTACTGCGCCTAAAATCAAGGAATATGTAACCAAGGAGATCACTCATTCGGCTCTTACAACACAGAAATGCATAATAAAATTACAGGGCAAGACACTACAAATGCTCATGTTGTGGAAAGACCTATTATGAATTCAATCCTTTTGTCTTCAAATCTCAGAAAATATCGATCCTTACTGTACATAATATTCTGAAGGATCTGAAAGATTTCAATGAGACATTTACTTCCGTTGCCAGACGATATCATGTTTCTCCAACTTCTGTATCCACCATCTTTGATAAACATGTGGATATTGGCAGAAACCCACTTCCGGAAATCATTAATTTTGATGAGGTATATGCCTTTAAATCCGAAAAGAGTAAATATGTCTGTGTTCTTCTTGATTTTAAAAAACAGATTCCTGTTGATGTTCTTCCAAATCGTAAAAAGGAATATCTTTTAAACTACTTTCAAAAGATCCCTTTAGAAGAACGCAAAAAGGTAAAATACGCCTGTTCAGACATGTATGAAGTATATAGAGATGTCGTACATAAGGTGTTTCCATCCTGTTGTATGCTTTTGGATTATTTCCATCTTTCCCAAGATTTCCATAGGAAAATGAATGAGGTACGTATCAAAGTCATGAAGGGATATAAAGATAATAAGGCTTCAGATGAATATTATCTTCTCAAAAAATTCAACTGGCTGTTCTTCAAAAATCCAGAGGATGAAGATAAACATGGAAGACTGTTTGATGTAGAACGCGAGCGTCAATACAACTCTCATTTTAAAAGCTATATGAACTACTATGATTTAAGAAAGAAACTGCTTGAAATCAATAATGGCCTAACTATTTGTTACTCATTAAAGCTAGAACTTGTAGACTTCTATTCAAAATCTACAATCGACAATGCAAAAGTAAATCTAGAAAATCTGATTCGCAGCTGCATTGATACAAACATTGATGAAATGATTGCCTTTTCCAACAATCTGATCAACTGGAAACAGGAGATCATCAATTCATTTACGATTGTAAGTACTGAATTTTAAGTTGAAGCAGGCAAAGGCCAGGTGGTGGTCTGCAATAAAAAAGTGAATAATGCGATCATTGAGAATCGAAACAAGATTATCAAGTGTATCAAGAACAATACCAATGGCTACACCAACTGGTCTCGATTATGCAATCGCGTAATGTATGTACTCGACCCAAACGCTACATTCAGCCTGGAACCAAGGGAGAAATGATCATGGATGCACAAGACATTATTGAATTGATTGAATACTTCAGAAATCTTCAAAACAATGAAATGAAATTCGGAATTGAAGAATTATATGACAAGTTAACTGAATACATTGATTTCAATCGTGCAGACTCCAATCGACCATTATAAAAGAAGCAGAGATTTTAAACATCTCTGCTTCCTAGTTAATAATCCTTTAAACACTCATAGGGTTTTCAGCCCTATAATTCTTGAAGCCAACTTTCAGTCGACCCTATCTAATTGCGGATCACCCATTTTAATTCACTTTGACTTTCTTTTGTCTTAATATCTCAAAACTAAATACAGCAGCAGCACTGGCTGAATCTAAGGCATTTCTAAAATCTCTACCGTATTCTACGACAATATTTTGTTTGG
Organism: Holdemanella sp. DFI.5.55; assembly: GCF_020593575.1. Classification (NCBI taxonomy): domain Bacteria; kingdom Bacillati; phylum Bacillota; class Erysipelotrichia; order Erysipelotrichales; family Erysipelotrichaceae; genus Holdemanella; species Holdemanella sp. DFI.5.55. The sequence continues at coordinate 3,626 of NZ_JAJDMK010000039.1, read as the reverse complement.
ATGCTGCCGTAATAGTTGAGCTAAGCCCTCTTAAGGCACCGCCTAAACATAAACAGAAATCCGATTCAAAAGTATAGTCATAGAGTCCTTCGGCATCTTTTCTGTGGGCACACAAAATAGGAAGTTCATTCTTTTTACAATAGTCTACTAATTCTTCATCTGAGTCTACAAAGTAGATCGGTAGTTTTTCATAAGCACCCGCACTTGCCTTTAAAATGATTTGTTCAGCAAAGCTCCAGTCTCGTTTTGGAAGAATCATCGCATCACATCCAGATGCATAGAGAGTCCTTGAAATACTTCCCAAATTATATGGATCTTCTACGCCGTCGATGTAACAAAGAAATCCATGGACATGTGTTTCAATAAGTTGAGGAATTTGTTTTTCTTCAGCTATAAGTAAAATACCACCATGTGTTTTACCTGTTGCTAAGGCATTGATTTCATCACGCGAATAAAAGATGACTTCACAACCACAATTTTTGGCAATTTTAGCCAAATATCTTGTATCTTTTGTATTTTTTTTCTTATCAATATATAGTTTTTTACAATCTCGAGACCCTGCTTCTAATAGGGCTTTGCAGGAAATGGCCCCTTCAAATATTTTTTCCATACAACTATTATAATGGCTTTTATAATTTTTTTCTAGATGTTATTATATATGGTATGGAAGGAGTCTTACTTAAATGCATTTTAAATTAACCCAAGAAATGAAACAGCGAATCATCGTTTATTCTACGTCTTTCATTATCGCAATCTTATTTTTTACAATATTGAATAAGTTTAAAGACATTAAACGAGCCATTCAGTTTATATTAACGATACTATTTCCTTTCCTTCTAGGAATTGGATTGGCGTTTATATTAAACAATCCACAAAAATGGGTTGAAGATAAGTTACTACAGAATATTCCAATGCATAAAAGCCACAAAAGAATACTATCAACTACTCTTGTGTTTATATTAACCATTGGATTCTTGATCTTATTTTTCTCCATTATAATTCCGAATACGATTGATTCTGTGCGACAATTTTCTAAAAACGTTGCGGATTATTCCGATACTTTAATTGAATACACAAAAGATTTTGCGTATAAATTAAACATTTCAGAAAAACAAGTTGAACAAATGCTGATCAATTTTGACGTCACACAGAAAATCACAAGTGTAGTCACTGAATCGATTCCTAAAATTGCTTCTTACTCTTATAGCTTTGTGAAAGGATTTATTAACTTGATTTTAGCTTTCGTTTCCGCATTCTATATCTTATTGGATCGTGAAAAACTTGTTAAGGGCATAAAAAAGTTAAATTACTCATTATTTGATAAAAACTTTGCGAACTACTTAACTCTTTGGACAAATGACGCGAAGACTGTATTTGAACAATATATCGTAGGAAATATCATTGACTCATTTATTGTCGGTGTTATCTGTTACTTTGGTGCCTTAGTATTACAGCTACCTTACACAAGTATGATTGCCCTAATTATCGGTGTCACAAACGTCATTCCCGTCTTTGGGCCATTCTTAGGTGCTATTCCCGTCATCATTATCTTATGTTTGATTGACCCATTCTCAGCCTTGATTTTTACAATCTTTATCTTCATCCTTCAACAATGCGATGGAAACATTATAAAACCGATTGTTCTTGGAGATAAACTAGGAATGTCAGGCTTTTGGATTTTATTCTCTGTTACTGTTGGTGGTGCATTATTTGGCATTGTTGGAATGTTTTTAGGTGTTCCAATCTTTGCACTTATCTATGCAGGTGTACAAGATTATATCCAAGTTCGATTAAGAAACAAAAAAATCACAATCAACGATAGAGCAGGAACTATTGATTAGTTTCCTGCTTTTTACGTGCAATTTTTGAAAAAATGTGTATACTTATGTAAGTTAGGAGGAACTACCTTTGAATTTTATAGACATTATTTTAGATACAATACACGATACGTGGGCTATGCTCCCCTTATTGTATATTACTTATTGTATATTAGAAGTTTTCGAAAGAAAGAATACGCAAGACGATAAGCTTTTCTTTGGACTACAAAGACTTGGACCCATTTTAGGCGCATTAGTTGGATTGATTCCCCAATGTGGATTTAGTATTCTAGCCGCTATGTTGTTTGTCCAAAATAACATTACACTCGGCACACTAGTCAGTGTTATGATTGCGACAAGTGATGAAGCCATTCCAATCCTAATTAGTAATCCTAAGATGTATTCATCTTTACTTGGTATTTTAGGATTAAAATTAGTTATCGCAATCATTGTTGGATTATTTACTGATCATGTACTATTTCGCAATCAAAAAATCCTCCGCTTCGAAGACATAGAAGAAGATTATGACGATAAAGAATATGAGGAAGAAGAAAGTTCAGGATCAAGCTGTCCATGTTGCTATCCTGAATATCCATTATGGATCAGTGCCTTATTAAGATCTTTAAAAATCTATGTATTCATCTTTATTACTAGTTTTGTATTAACACTATTAATAGAGTGTATTGGAGAAAAAACATTATCAATGATTTTACTTCAAGATAATTTATTCCAGCCAATCATCGCCGCGCTATTCGGCTTTATTCCTAACTGTGCAGCTACAGTTGTTCTAACACAGCTTTATACAGCTGGTGAATTATCCTTTGGATCCTTACTTGCAGGACTAGTCACGAATGCAGGACTTGGTTTAATTGTGATGATACGTTATGAAGCCAAAAAGAAAGATATTTTAAGAACCATGTTCATCCTATTTATAACTGGCGTTATCGTAGGTATTGGATTTATGCTATTATAGCCACAATTGTGGCTATTTTTATCTTTTCGAGAAAATCCAGTTTTCAAAATATTCTGTATCATACCAAAACAAAAGAATAAGTATAGTAACAATCAACAAAACAATAGCGAAATATAGAGTACTCATTTTTTCGAAAATTTGTCTGAGTTCAATTCTGTATGTGCATCGAGTTCTTCCAATCATTTCTTTGCTATTTTATCAAGCCAACTCATAGTTACCTCTTCTTAGACTAATATTGGAAAATGAAATGGAAATATATCAATTTCTGGATGATTCCATTGATACCAAAGTGCTAAAACAAGTGCAGCCGCTAAGATAACAATCGCATAAAATTTAATATTCTTCATTAATGTATTTCCCTTTTGCTCAAAATCATTCGAATTCAATTCTGGATGTTCATCCAATTCTTTGATTCGTTTTTTCGTTGTTCTTTCAATCCAGTTCATAATTAGATACACTTCTCTTTTATTATATTTTAATCATTAAATTTATATATATAAATATATATGGTAAACTTGGTCACTATGCTGTCCAAATAAGCACGAAAAAAGCTAGAAACAAAAGTTTCTAGCTATCTTTCCAAATAATGGTGGGGACGGTGGGACTTGAACCCACACGGGATTTCTCCCAACGGATTTTAAGTCCGTTGCGTCTGCCTATTCCGCCACGACCCCATCATTTATGGAGGTTCCGATCAGATTTGAACTGATGATCACAGAGTTGCAGTCTATTGCCTTACCACTTGGCTACGGAACCGTAACTTGTTGATTATAAATAAACGATGGTGGGGACGGTGGGACTTGAACCCACACGGGATTTCTCCCAACGGATTTTAA
>NZ_JAJDMK010000387.1:0-233 GCF_020593575.1 Holdemanella sp. DFI.5.55 | reverse complement strand
AAAACATGCCATTCCTGCGGCGGCCAGAAAAGAAGATCGCGATTGAAGACGTGGAAGCCTTTCTTTCTTCTCATTACAACGGCACGCCATATGATCCGATGGGAACTTTTGCTTCAGGAACCAAGGAAGAACAGCGCAAATTCCGCTCAATCTCACTTGATCGTAATCAAAGCTCCTGTATTCTGCAGATTCGCAATCACGTACCAAAAGAATTTGCTGCCATTCAATGGATC
>NZ_JAJDMK010000386.1:0-234 GCF_020593575.1 Holdemanella sp. DFI.5.55 | reverse complement strand
AGTTGTTGCTGCGGACGAGCGAGAAAGTGGCTTACGTGCTTTACTGAATCTGGGTCATACGTTTGGCCATGCTATTGAAGCCGAAATGGGCTATGGCAACTGGTTGCACGGTGAAGCCGTGGCTGCCGGGATGGTGATGGCGGCGCGAACCGCTCAGCGCCTGGGTCAATTCAGTGAGGCAGAAGTTCAGCGTGTGATCGCGCTGCTGGCACGAGCCGGATTACCGGTTAACGG
>NZ_JAJDMK010000385.1:0-234 GCF_020593575.1 Holdemanella sp. DFI.5.55 | reverse complement strand
GCTTCAAATCCAAACGGAGCTGGATTTGAAGCACCACAAGAAATTATTAATGATGTCGCACTAAATTTACCCAATGCGATTGGTTACACCGACTCAAAAGGTATCTTCCCTGCACGCAAAGCCATTTGCCAGTATTATCAGCAAAAAGGCATCCGTGATATGCATGTCAACGATGTCTATGTCGGCAACGGCGTATCAGAACTGATTGTCATGGCTATGCAAGGCTTGCTCGAC
>NZ_JAJDMK010000384.1:0-234 GCF_020593575.1 Holdemanella sp. DFI.5.55 | reverse complement strand
GCTACACTTTCGATGAAGTTTTGCGACTTGGCATTACTGCTGAAGTAAAGCGAGCTCAAGTCGACCTGATTGCTGGCAGTGTCGGTATTGGCAGCCGCTAAAGTTGTAGTTGCGGCGGCTACTTGGCTGGCACTGGATGCAGCATCACTGGTCTGAGTGGCAGCCGCGCTTTGAACCGCATTGTTGGAACTATCAGCGCTGACGCTGGATGCAGCAGCCGTAGCTGATTCAGCA
>NZ_JAJDMK010000383.1:0-234 GCF_020593575.1 Holdemanella sp. DFI.5.55 | reverse complement strand
AAGTGATCAAAACGTCAGCATCAAAACGCTTAACAAGATTGCCCACGCCATGCAAATCTCAACTGTACAATTGGTCGAGGACAGTCAGCGTGACCGCGAAACCTCTCTTTCAGTTAATCAGTTAATCTACCAGCTAAAATCGATGGATCCACAGCAGGCTGATAAAGCAGCCTATGCGATTTTACAGTTGATTGACGCGATTAAAGACACACAGTAAAAAAAAGCAGTCGTGGT
>NZ_JAJDMK010000382.1:0-235 GCF_020593575.1 Holdemanella sp. DFI.5.55 | reverse complement strand
ATAGTTACTTCCTTTTTTCCATTTCTAACAACTACACTTTTCCCTTCATTATCAACAATAGTTGAACCACAGTTCCTACAAGCCGAAGGCATGGGAGAATAGACTCCAAAGATAACTAAAGTGTTCTTCCCTTTAATTTTATATTCCTCCGTATTTGTTAAATCTAAATGTTCATCTGTAATTCGTAGCATTTTTTTGATATGATTATTCAAGACATGTCGTCCTTTCTATCTTA
>NZ_JAJDMK010000381.1:0-235 GCF_020593575.1 Holdemanella sp. DFI.5.55 | reverse complement strand
CCAAAATAAGCCGGCTGTCTGCTTGTGGCGGTTTGATGCTCGACAATGGTTGCCTGGGCACCGGCACCGACGATCACCAGATTATGATAGTTAGGCAATGGACAGTCAACGGTCAGTTCAATGGGCTCTTTGACGATCGTGCCATCTGGAATATAGATGAAGCGGCCGCCATTCAGCAAGGCCAGGTGCATGGCATTGAGCTGACTGTCCTGCCATGAGATCGCCTTTTCCATCA
>NZ_JAJDMK010000380.1:0-235 GCF_020593575.1 Holdemanella sp. DFI.5.55 | reverse complement strand
AAGATTACGCAGGGCTCCGCGGGTGGGGATGCCTACATCAATCCCAAAGCTAAGACGCAGATAGGCAACGCACGGGTGGCGGGACTGCTCGTGCATGGCTATCATTACGCGCGTTTCAATGGTCGGCAAGACGCGATCAATGAGGCCAAGTGGTTCTATCAAAACGCGATCGCACTAGGATTGGGCAAAGAAAGCGTCTTGGCGGTGGATGCAGAAGATGACGACCTTGCCCATT
>NZ_JAJDMK010000379.1:0-235 GCF_020593575.1 Holdemanella sp. DFI.5.55 | reverse complement strand
ATAGTAAAGACAATGTGTCTATGAGGGCAGTCAAGACAAAAAGAAGTGGCTTTGGATGCAAGCTGTTTGGCATATTTAACACCACAGGCATTACAGAATCTTGAATGACAAGAATGTGGAATAATATTCCAGTTGTTACAATCGGTACATTCAAACTGATCAAAGCCAAGATAACATGTATGGCAAAGAAGAGAACGTTCTACATTGTCTAAAATGCAAGGACGAGCTTTACCGG
>NZ_JAJDMK010000378.1:0-236 GCF_020593575.1 Holdemanella sp. DFI.5.55 | reverse complement strand
CCGCTGCGAACGGTGCCCGTGCCCTGCCCGTTCAAGCTGTTTGCGCGTGCTTGCCCAACCTTTTGGGGCCATCGTCGCCGAAGTTGACGCCATCGTTGTTTTAGCCGAGTTGGCCTGCAAAAGCTGCGAACGTGCGGGTATTTTTAACGCTTCGCAAAACTTCGGGAACATCTGCCTGTCATCCGGGTCGGTTGAAACGAGGGGTGTCTGCAACGTGCGTCAGCGTAGCGAAAAAA